>JAJPJF010000325.1 GCA_021324415.1 Nostocales cyanobacterium Centralia_MAG_434 | reverse complement strand
TTGTCCTCCCTGTCCCCCTCATCCTCCCTGTCCCCCTCGTCCCCTCCTGTCCACCTAACATAAGTACGTCATTTGGAAAACCGTACTAAATTGGCGCATAATTTCTACCTGATGAATCTCTGCTTAGGTCGATACAATCAAGATGCGGCTTAAGTAATGCTGTAATTAGCAACAAATTATATTCATGCAGCATTACAGGGAGAGCAGAATATGACAAATCAATTGAGAACTGTTGCTTTACTGGCGCTATTAAGCGCCCTATTGATTACTATCAGCTACTGGGTCATTGGCGGTACCAGTGGCGTGATTATAGGAATTATCTTAGCAGCGGTAACAAACCTATTTTCATGGTATCAATCAGATAAGATAGCACTAGCTGCCTACCGTGCGCGACCAGTTTCACCGCAAGAAGCACCAGGACTTTATCAAATGGTGCAGAGACTTTGTGCACGGGCAAACTTGCCTATGCCAGGTATCTATATTGTTCCTAGTCAAGCCGCCAATGCTTTTGCTACAGGGCGAGACCCGGAACATGCTGCTGTTGCTGTTACAGAAGGAATCTTAAATATACTACCAGAGGATGAGCTCGAAGGCGTGATTGCTCACGAACTCACCCACGTTATTAACCGTGACACACTGACACAAGCAGTTGCAGCTACTATTGCAGGTGCAATTTCGTTTCTTGCTCAAATTGTAAGCTACAGCGCTTGGTACACACCCTATTCACGAGATGACCGCAATGGACCCAATCCGATAGGTGTGCTGTTGACGGTGATACTTGCCCCAATTTCGGCAACAATTATTCAACTAGCTATTTCGCGTACAAGAGAATTTGCTGCTGATGCAGGTTCGGCAAGATTGACTAATAATCCTCGCGCTTTAGCCCGTGCGCTGCAACGACTAGACGCAACAGCAAGGCAAGTGCCTTTAGATGCTAACCCAGCCTTTGAGCCACTATTGATTATGAACTCGTTGTCTGGGCAGTTTTTGAGCAATTTGTTCTCTAGTCATCCCTCCACAGAAGCACGAATTCAGGCATTGCTGAAATTAGAACAACAGTTACCCTATCAAGGCTCTGAGTTTCCTGTTGGGCGATAAAAAACTGATCCACTAAACAATGTGCGACTTCTAGCTTGTATCAAGGAGAAATAGGTATGACTCATAATACAAATAATGAAGACAATTTAGTAGTTGTTGAAGTTAGCCCCCAAACTAATGAAGTGGTGGAAGCTGAGTTGGCTGGCGAAACCAACGAGGTTAAAGATGAAACCAAGGCATTGATCGAAGCATTGAAAAGACGTGCTCAAGCTGAGGCAGAATCAGCAGGGACACTAACTCGGGAAACTTACTTAAATGCAGTGCGTCGGGCACGAGAAGCAATTGAAGGAGATAAACTGATTGAGCGCGATCGCCTAGAACGTTCATGGATAAATCTTCAAGAAGAAGCGGAGAAAAACTGGCAATTGCTTTGGAAAGACTTGTCAGAACTAGGCGATCGCATTCAAGATGCTGCAAAAGCTGCTTGGGATGCTTTTAATGCCCCACGTCCTCATTCCTAATTTTGTTTTATTCTGAAGTTGCCAGCATGACACTAATAATCTTGCTGGCAACTTTCTTCCATGTAAATGTCTCCAGGCAATACTTCTGACCTGCATCTCCCATTTCTTTCAGCTTTTGTGGATTGGAGAATGCTTGCAGAAATGTATCTGCGATTACATCTGGTCTTGGCTGTTCTAGTAAAAACCCGTATTTTCCTCCTTGTGTGATTTGTGGGAGGGCGTTGCGATTCAATCCCAAAACTGGGGTTTTGCAGGCTAAAGCCTCTAGGTACACTAAACCCCATGGTTCATTTAATGATGGCATAGCAAATAGAGCCGAAGTGTTGAACAAGTTTTGCAGTTCTTCTCCCCAAGGTATGTATCCCTTTACTGTCAAGTTAGGTATACATCCGTTTAGATGTGTGTATTCTTCTTGACCAACAATGACTAGTTTGAGGGACGGGTTTTTCTTTTGCGCAATCTTGAACCCTTCCAATAGCACCAGACCACCCTTATCCTCAAAGCGACCACTAGCGACAAAGAGGATATGACCATTTCTGTAGTCCTTATCACCAGTAAATGCTTGGAGTCTACCTCTACCCGTACCAACGACTGTGATCTGAGCTGGGTTAATCTTGTAGTAATTGATCAAATTGTCACGAACGTACTCAGATAAGGGAAAAAAGTGCTTGATCTGGGCAAAAGATTCCCACTCAAGTTGCTCAACAATCTGCAGCATTTTTGGAGTACAGCGGTTGAGGAGGTTAGTGTTAAATCTATTCCACAAATTCTTGGTTGTGTCACAGACTAAATAATGATCTACTTTAGGGTCAATATTTGGTATGGGAAGACCCAATTGCCCCAGATGAAGAACTTTTGTGCAGCCAAGTTTTCGGATTTGGCGCTGGGCAATACTACCACTCTGGGCACGAAAAATAGGTCCTCCCATATAATCAGTGCCCAGACCCGACAGTCGGTGAATAAGTTTGTAAAACCGTGCTTGGTATTTATTAAGTTGTGAATTTATACCAATGACCCTAACACCTGAACTTGTAATAGCATTAAAGATATTGCTAGAAGTGCCTGACCAAGCTCTTGGATCACGTGGATCACCGTCAATGCTATTTATAGCTATAAATGGCTCTAGTTTTGTCATGGCTTGAGCTTTGTGTAGGTCCTGTTGATCCTCTTTTTTAGGCGCATAGCACCTTAGTCTTTTTTGATACAAAATACCTATCAAATTTGACATCACGAGTTGTTTTGCAATATTTAGATGCTTCTTTGCGGATCTTTATTTGTGATCAAAGTCATATCGAAGCTTGGGCACGAGATTTCTTGAGCCGGAATTACTAGAATTATTGATGATGCTAGATAATAATGGGAAAGCTTTGACATTGACTTACTGCTTTCTCTAATCCAGTATACGTAACTTAGAACTAACACCTATGCGAACTCTCTATTGCGGCGAACTCCGAAAAGAAAACATTGGAGAAACAGTGACCCTGTACGGATGGGTAGATCGTCGCCGTGATCATGGGGGCGTGATTTTCTTAGATTTACGCGATCGCTCTGGAATCGTCCAAATTGTCAGCGATCCCCAACGCACGCCAGATTCCTACGAACAAGCAAATGCTCTGCGAAATGAATACGTTGTCCAAATCAGTGGTAGAGTAACGCATCGTCCTGAAGAATCTCTCAATCCTCGCATCCCTACAGGCGAAGTTGAAATATACGCCGATCAAATTGAAGTCCTTAACACTGTCCGGAAACAGCTTCCTTTTCAAGTCTCTACTGCTGATACTGAGACAGTACGCGAAGACTTACGGTTGAAGTATCGATATTTGGATCTGCGACGCGATCGCATGGCGCGTAATCTGCAATTACGTCATCAAATCGTCAAGGCTATGCGTCGTTACCTAGAAGATGTAGAAGGTTTCATCGAAATTGAAACTCCTGTGCTAACCCGTTCTACTCCTGAAGGAGCACGGGATTTCATCTTACCAAGTCGTGTTAACCCTGGTGAATGGTTCGCTCTGCCGCAATCACCTCAGCTATTTAAACAGTTGCTAATGGTGTCTGGTTTTGATAGATACTATCAAATAGCTCGTTGCTTCCGCGATGAAGATCTACGCGCTGACAGACAACCTGAATTCACCCAGTTGGACATGGAAATGAGTTTCATGTCTCAAGAAGAAATTATTGAACTCAATGAGAAATTAGTGGCTCATATCTTCAAGACAGTGAAGGGTATTGACTTACAACATCCTTTTCCTCGTCTGACTTACGCAGAAGCCATGGAGCGTTATGGTAGTGATAAGCCAGATACTCGCTATGGTTTGGAACTTGTTAATGTCTCAGATGTAGTCAAAGATTGTGGCTTTAAAGTCTTTCGAGAAGCTGTTACTAAGGGTGGGATCGTCAAAATTCTTCCTATTCCCAATGGTAATGATGTTATTTCTAATGTTCGGATCAAACCAGGCGGAGACATATTCAGGGAAGCCAGCGAAGTTGGTGCGAAAGGGTTAGCTTATATTCGAGTGAGGGATGATGGTGAAATTGACACCATCGGTGCAATCAAAGATAACCTTACCACAGAGCAAAAACAGGAAATTTTACAGCGTACAGGTGCACAACCAGGTCATTTGTTGCTGTTTGGTGCTGGTGACGATGTGACAGTTAACAAAACTTTAGATCGCTTGCGACAAGTTATTGCGCGAGAGTTTGGGTTGATTGATCTCGACAAAATCAATTTACTTTGGATTACAGATTTTCCAATGTTTGAATGGAATGCTGAAGAGCAACGCTTAGAAGCACTGCACCACCCGTTTACTGCACCTCATCCTCAAGATTTAGGGGACTTAAAAACTGCTAGAGCACAAGCATACGATTTGGTTTTTAATGGCTTTGAGGTTGGTGGCGGTAGTCTGCGGATTTATCAGCGGGATGTTCAAGAGCAGGTGTTTGAGGCGATCGGACTTTCTCCAGAGGAAGCACATAATAAATTTGGCTTTCTATTGGAGGCATTTGAATACGGTACTCCACCTCATGGTGGGATCGCTTATGGGTTGGATAGATTGGTGATGTTGCTAACTGGGGAAGAATCAATTCGAGATGTCATTGCTTTTCCAAAGACACAACAAGCACGTTGTTTGTTAACAGATGCGCCTTCCGGAGTAGATGCAAAGCAGTTGAAAGATTTGCACGTTGCATCAACTTACAAGCCAAAATCACAGTGACAAAGCAAATTCCATACTACAAGCCAGGAAATTAATTTCCTGGCAGATAGCTGAGCTAATGTAAAATTTGATTGTATTTATAAATACCTACTAATAACAATGAAGTTTTGTAATGATGATTTATCAAAATCATAGTATGTGCTTGATATCATACGTAATTTAATTAATCATACTTATATTTAATAATTGGTGATAAAGGTCAGGCTGATTGATTGATGTATTAATTTTGTTACTCAAATAAGCATAAGTAAAATCATAAGGAAATCGTTCTATTATGTTGAGATATAGGGGCTTCCATGGTATATTCATGGGCAATACTGCTCGTATATCCTGCTAAGGAGTCACAAATTCTATGTGCTAAAAAGTAAAACTACGACTGCTACAAACACGAATGTTATGGCATTCTAGATACAATCGTTACACTTAGGGTTAATCAAGAAATGGTTAAGATAAGGCTTAACTTGAAAACTTAGGCATAATTCTGTAATAATTCTGATGAATAGTAAAAATATTTGTAAACATTACTGGAGCGTAAAAAACATTCCAGGTTGAACTGTGTGGAAATGAATACCTAAACTGGAGGAGAAAATACTAATATTGACTACAACAAGAAGTCTCTGTGTTTTATAGATAACAACTTGTACAATAAAGAACGAACTTTTATTGTTATCAAGTAGGAACTAACTGAGATGTATTTTATGTTTCTCAAATCTGAGTTTACAGGAATTTTATATTTTCTTAATGAAAGAATAAATACTTAGATTTGGTAAATGTACCCTCTCATGGGAAGTGAAGTATTAAAAACTCATTAGTTACACAAGTAATTTTACTGTCCTCAAATAAATAAGGTATTATGAATTTTATGGAGCAGGACTTCGATGGTCATTTTGATCTCAGTTCCTCCAGCGTAACCGTCTGTATAGTATTTTACTAACTTAAGATGGTCGAACTGCAGAGAAGGTGTCTTTAAATGTTTTTGTTGTAGGGTTTTTTAGTATGATTTAAGCGTTTACTTTATTAGGTAGACGGAATGGAGATGACCTGCAGTTTTGCCAACTCGATCTTGTATTTCCACTCAATTCTCTTTAGTTGAATTCTATACAGAGGAGGCTATCAAATTGCAGAGACGATGTGACCGAAATCGGAAGCGTTCAAAGCGGCGGGCTATTTACTGTCCAGTTCATGAATGCTACTTAGACAGCGTGAGTCAAAAATATCCAATGTTTGCGGATCGTGCTGGACAACTTCAGCAAAGAGGAATAGGCCGACAGAACGCTTTAATATTGGTAGCTAGTAAAACTGCAGTACCTCTAGTAGGTGAGTGGTTAGAAGCTTTTTGGTGTGATCAATGCAGGGAAACGAAGTGGTATCACGTCCAAAAGAGGACACACACATACAAGGTGTCTGTTGCATCGATGGAACTTTGGCAACAGGTTATGGGGGTTGTTGACCCTGAGGGAAATCCTTCCGTCAGTGAGTTTACACGCAGAAATTCACGAAGAGTTAGCTGTAACGGCAGTAAGGATTTCCGGTATCACAATTAAGCCGATTACAGTCTTAACAAAACAAAATGCATTAGCGAGATCAATATCTGCTATGGAACCTACACGAAACATTGAAGAAATAGATCTTCACAAACATCTGCTGGTTTTGCAGCGACATTGGGTACCTGCAGTAGGAGTTTTTGTAGCTGTTGTTAGTGTTGCATTCTTAAATGCATTATCATTGAAACCTACATATAAGGCTGAGGGCAGCTTGTTAATCAAGACAAACCATACTACCTCCCTAACAGGTATGGGGGAACCTCTCGGACGTGTAGAGTCTTTAGCAATCAACGACAGCCCGTCAGATACTCAAGCAAAAATTGTTGGATCTGTTCCAGTTATTGAGAAAACCATTACAGATCTTAACCTGAGAGACGATCAAGGCCAACCCTTAAAAATTCGGAATTTTACCAAAAAACTTAAGGTTGAAGGTACCAAAGGCACTGAGGTTCTGCAAGTGTCTTATATGGACGAGAATCCAGTGGTTGCTGCCAAAGTTGTCAACAAAGTGATGCAAGAGTATATCCGTAATAATATTGAGGCAAATCGAGCAGAGACTGTTGCTGCTCGTAAGTTTATTATGGAGCAACTGCCAGCAACTGAAGCATCTGTAAAAGCGGCAGAGTCAGCCTTGCGTAAATTTAAAGAGGATAATAAAATTATTGCCTTGCAAGAACAAGCAACGGCAACAGTCCAAGAAATTTCTAAGTTAGAAGAGCAAATCGCTCAGGATCAAGCACAACTTGTAGATGCAACTGCTAGGTCACAAAAGTTGCAGAAGCAAGCTGCGATCGCATCACAAAAAGCAGCAACCTTTGCCTCTTTGAGTCAAGTACCAGGAATTCAGCAAGTACTAGCGCAACTTCAAGATGTACAAGGTCAGCTTGCCGTAGCTCGAACTCGGTTACAGCCACAACATCCTACTATTCTTAATCTACAAGAAAGGGCTATCGTGCTCAATAACTTGCTACAACAGCGGATCAAACAAGCAGTTGGCAGTAATCAGCGAGTGAGTTCGGGTAATTTACAGATTGGCGATCTCAGACAAAAGCTTATTGAGGATTTTACCCGTTCTGAAGCAGAACGCTCTGGTTTAGCAAAACAAATCGCTACACTCTCTCACAAGAGAGAGCTTTATAAAGAACGAGCAAATATTCTGCCCAAATTAGAAGAGACTCAACGGGAGCTTGAGCGTAAGTTAAAAGCATCTCAAACTACTTACGAAGCACTCTTAACAAGACTACAAGAGGTTCAAGTCGCAGAAAACCAAAATATTGGAAATGCTCGTATTGTTTCCCCTGCTTTACAACCTGACAAGCCTTCTGGATCTCGAAAGCAATTGACTGTTGCAGGTGGAGGTGTACTTGGTCTATTACTGGGTGTCATAACTGCCCTCAGTTTAGATCTGATTGACCGCTCTGTTAAGACTCTAAAACAAGCTAAGGATCTGTTCCAATACACCCCACTTGGAGTCATTCCAGCTTTGAGTAGAAAAGGCGAAAGGCGTTCTCATTCAGATGTAGATCGACCCATTCCTCAGGTGATTGGTAGGGATATTCCTCAGTTTCCACTTGGTAACGCATACCAAATGCTGCAAGCAAACTTGAAGTTCCTAAATTCAGATAAAAAACTTAGAGCGATTGCAATTACAAGTTCTGTCTCTAAGGAAGGAAAATCTGAAGTCTCTGCCAATTTAGCTATGACTATGGCTCAAGTTGGACATAAGGTACTGTTAGTTGATGCAGATATGCGCCGTCCAATCCAGCATCATATCTGGGGACTAACGAATAAATCAGGTTTAAGTGATGTCCTGGTGAATGAAGCCAATGTTAATAATGTTGTACACGAGGTTGTCTCTAACCTATTTGTCATTCCGTCAGGAACATTACCACCTAACCCAATAGCGCTACTAGATTCCAAGCGAATGGCTACCTTGTTAGCCTCCTTTGTTAGTGAATATGATTTTGTGATTTTTGATACTCCTCCATTAGCAGGAACAGCAGACGCTTCGGTTTTGGGTAAATTGGCTGATGGCATCTTACTAGTCGTTCGTCCAAAGGTGGTTAGTGTCACCAGCGCCAATGCAGCTAAAGAATTTTTGACTCATTCAGGTCAAAATGTTTTAGGAATGGTGATTAACGGTGTGAACGTTAAGCGTGAGCCAGATAGCTACTTCTACTACACAACAGAACAGCTTGACCAAGACTTTGGTTTGCAAAATTCTGCACTTAAAAAACCGTCCCGCTCAAAGGTTGTAGAAAAACGATAGACAAAAAAGCAACATCTACCACTAGAGATATCAAAAATTGGGTGACTTCCCTCAAACAACATCAAAATGATCAATAAGCTAACGGCAGTAACCCAAAGGTTGAGCCCTAACTTACTCAAAATTGTGGGCAATACAGCTTGGTTATTCGCTGATAGAATTCTGCGGATGGCTATAGGACTGGTGGTAGGAGTTTGGGTTGCTCGCTACCTTGGACCAGACCAATTTGGTCTTTTCAATTATGCGCTCGCTTTTACCCTCATATTCGACACAGTCGCGAACTTGGGACTCGACAGTATTGTTATACGTGATATTGTCAATCAACCCTCTTCTAAGGATGAAATTTTAGGTACTGCTTTCATCCTTAAGGCGGTTGCTCAAGTCGTAGCTTTAATATCAGCGATCGCGCTTATCGTCCTACTCCGTCCTCACGACACCATAACCCAATGGTTAGTGGGGATTGTTGCTGGGGGAATGATTTTTGAATCATTCTACGTTATTGATTTTTGGTTTCAATCTCAAGTTCAGTCAAAACATGCAGTTCTGTTTAAGAACTTAGGCTTGATATTTATTAGCTGCGGCAGAGTTTTACTTATCCAAATACAAGCTCCATTAATTTTATTTGCTTGGGCATATTCATCTGAATTTTTGCTCACTGCTTTGGGGCTGGTAGCTGCATACCGCATCCAAGGATATGTGCTGAAAGCTTGGCGGTTTAGTTGGCGTTGTGCAACGCAATTACTGCGGGATAGCTGGACACTGATCCTTTCAAGTTTTGTCATCATGATTTTCATGCGGATGGATCAGGTCATGCTAGGTCAAATGCTTGGTGACCAAGCAGTGGGAATTTATTCAGCAGCCGTCAAGATATCAGAACTCTGGTATTTCGTGCCAACAGCAATCACTAGTTCCGTTTTTCCATCAATTTTAAAAGTCAAGCAAGAAAATCCCAGGTTGTACTACGAACGATTCCAAAAAGTTCTTGATTTTTTGTCAATCTTATCTTATGCGGTTGCCATAGGAGTCACATTACTATCTAATCAGATTGTCAATTTACTCTATGGCGAAAGGTATCAAGAAGCAGGGTTGATCCTATCGATTCACATTTGGACTGGAGTATTTGTCTCAAGTGGACTCGTTAGAAGTTTGTGGACAACAGCCGAGAATCTGATGCATTTAGCATTTCTAGCAACAGCAATTGGTGCAATTGTTAACTTAGTCTTAAACTACTTTTTGATTAAAACCTACGGAGGCGTAGGTTCAGCCATTTCTACTCTAGTAGCTCAGTGTGTCGCTTCATATCTGGCTGGCGCATTTTTCTTCAAATCTAGAAGATTTTTTATTAAACAGACGAAAGCATTAATCCTAGAAAGTTACCTTAATACAGGACTTATTTATATCAAAAAAATATTAAAAAATACAATAAAAAAATAAAACCAAGTCGTTATTCATTTATTTGAAATGTCTGAATTTAAATTAAAAACTCCAGTAGCTTTTTTTATTTTTAAGCGACCTCATACTACTGAAAAGGTATTTGAAGCAATCCGACAGGCAAAACCACCAAAACTCTTGGTCATTGCAGATGGACCACGGGCTCATATTCCTGGAGAAATAGAAAAGTGTGAAGCTGCTCGTTCGATTATTGAACGAGTTGATTGGGATTGTGAGGTGCTCAAAAATTACTCTACTCCTAATTTAGGCTGTGCAAAACGTGTATCTAGCGGATTAGATTGGGTTTTCAGTAATGTTGAAGAAGCAATTATTTTAGAAGATGATTGTTTACCTCATCCCACATTTTTTCGCTTTTGTGAGGAATTGTTAGAGAAATATAGATATGATACTCGGATTTCGTCTATCTCGGGACAAAATGTTTTACTAAAGCATAGGCGAACAAATTACAGTTACTTCTTCTCACGCTATAACCTCTGTTGGGGTTGGGCAAGCTGGAAACGTGCTTGGCAGCATTATGATCTATACATTAAGCTTTGGAAAGAGATTCAATCGGAAGGCTTTCTCAAAGATATTCTCCTCGATCCTTTAGAAGTTAAGTTTTGGAGTCAGATCTTCCAATCTATTTATGAAAATCCTTTAGGTATAACTTGGGATTATCAGTGGACTTTTGCCTGTTTCGTACAGAGTAGCTTTGGTATTATCTCAAATGTAAATTTAATTTCTAATATTGGATTCGGAACAGACTCGACTCATTTTAATTCTAATAAAAAACATCCCTTTGAAAGTTTGCCCACTGAAGCGGTAGATTTTCCTTTAAAGCATCCACCATTTATAGTTCGAGATCATAAAACCGATAAAATTATGCAAAAGAATTTATATAATCCTACCTATCTACAGTTGCTCAAAAATGACATCAAGAAAATTGTGAAGAAAAATCAAGAAGCTCTCTCAAAGAAACTGTAAACTAAGTTTTTGTATACTTTGCCATCATGAAGATTTTGCACATTAGTACATCTGACACTAATGGTGGTGCAGCAAGGGCTGCCTATCGTTTGCATAAGGGATTACTGAATATCAATGTCAACTCTCAGATGCTGGTGCAGGAGAAATTTAGTGATGACAAAACAGTAAATGCTCCCAAGATTAGATTGTTTCAAGGCATAGCACGCTCAAAACTCACTTTTGATGCTTTGCCGCTGAAATTCTATCGTCAACGTGCCAGGACTACATTTTCTCTTCAATGGGTACCAGATAGAGTCCTTTCTGAAGTCACGCGAATTAACCCCGATATTATCAATCTGCATTGGATTAATGCAGCCTTTGTGCAAATAGAAACACTTGCCAAGCTCAAACGCCCTTTAATCTGGACTCTTCATGATATGTGGGCATTTACTGGTGGGTGTCATTGTAGTTTGGATTGCGATCGCTACAAAGCTTCGTGTGGACGCTGTCCTCAACTTGACAGCAACAAAGACTACGATTTATCTAGTTGGATTTGGCAACGCAAAGCGAAAGCTTGGAAAGATTTAAATTTAACAATTGTTACACCTAGCTCGTGGTTAGCAAAGTCTGCCAGTTCTAGTTCCCTATTTTATGATTTCCCAATCGAAGTCATTCCTCACGGGCTTGACATACAGAAATATAGACCTATCAATAAACGCATAGCAAGAGAAGTACTTAATTTACCTCATAACAAGCCACTCGTCTTATTTGGCGCTATACAGGCAACAAGCGACAAGAGAAAGGGATTTCATCTATTGCAAGCTGCTCTTTTAGAGTTAAGTAAAGCTGATTGGAAAGATAAACTTGATATAGTTATTTTCGGTCAAGCTCAACCAGAAAATCAAGGTGCGGATTTAGCATTTAAGGCCCATTATCTTGGGTACCTTCAAGATGATCTCTCATTAGCATTGACTTACTCTGCTGCTGATGTGATGGTTGTACCATCTCTTCAGGAGTCCTTTGGACAGACTGCCTCCGAATCTCTAGCATGTGGCACTCCAGTGGTGGCGTTCAATGCCACTGGTTTAAAAGATATAGTTGATCATCAACAAAATGGCTACTTAGCAAAGCCATACGAAGTTGAGGATTTAGCAAAAGGAATTGCTTGGGTACTAGAAAATTCAGACAGACATCAGAGTCTATCCCATTGTGCCCGGAAAAAAGCAGAAAAAGAATTTACTCTAGAAATCCAAGCCCATCGCTACTTAACACTTTTTAATGAAATTCATACTAACTACTTTTCAAATCAAAAAATTTCTTAAATAAAAAAATAATCTGAAAATCTTCTTTTTATAAAATCATAATCAAATTTATTGAAAGTTAAGAGGCATAAATTGCGTCATCCAATATCTCAGCAAGCAATAACAATTCTAGAATTAATTGGGACTCTATTATTATTTATTTTTGGTCAAGGTATCGTCTTACCTAGTCCCATACCAACCATCTTTAATATTGCTAGCTATGCAATTTTATTCTTATTAATTATTGGAAGATGGAAGCATTTTGCTTACGTTGCTACCAAAGATAAATCTTTACTGTTACTAGTTGTTTTTTGTGCGGCTTCAATTTTCTGGTCTGCAGATGTATCGAGCACGGCAGAAAATGTAAAAGGCATGTTGCGTACAACTTTGTTTGGGGCGTATTTAGCGATGCGATATACGCCTAAAGAGCAGATGCGCTTGTTGGCGTGGGTATTTTCTATCATTATGGTACTTAGCCTAGCTGCGGCTACACTCATTCCATCTTATGGCACTCATGTGATCAATGGTGTTCTCTCTTGGAGGGGAGTCTTTGACCATAAACAAATGTTGGGTCGTGTTATGGGTTTTGCAGCTTCCTTGTTTCTAATTACTCTTCTTGATAGACGCAGTAATCGATGGATTGCTGGCATTTGTATGATATTTGCACTTTTATTGCTCAAGCTTTCTAACAGTACAACAGGTTTAATAGTTTTTGTATTCTCATTACTCTTGCTACCTCTTTACCAAATTGTAAAGCAACGAGGTCACAGAGTTGTTTCTCTTACCATAATATTATTACTAAGCACTGTTGTAGCTGTTGGAATCACAGTAAATCTAAAAACTATACTCGTTGATGGGTTAGGAAAAGATACCAAATTTAATGGGCGTATGCCAATATGGGAACACAGTATTGAAAAAGGTTTAGAAAAACCCTTTTTCGGCTATGGATATCATGGGTTTTGGTCATCAGATGCTGCTGATTATGTTATATCCCATACTTGGTTAGGAGCACCTGAGGAAGGGTCCAAAGACGTAGAATTTGGTCAACAACAAAAAGCTGGTCTTTCTCATAATGGCTTTTTAGACCTGTTCTTACAGCTTGGATTATTGGGTTTACTACTATTTATACTCAACTTATCATTCTTGTTAATAAGAGTGTTGATTCTAGTTTTTTCAACTAGAAGTATAGAATACTTCTGGATGTTCGTATTTCTTGGAGTTAAAGTAGTCTCTAATATAAGTGATAGCCCAACAATACTTGAGCCAAACTCCATATTTTGGATTACTTACGTATCTATAGCTATTTCGTCATCTCTAGAGTTGAGTCGATTCCGAAGAAAACAACAACAGACTCAGTATTCCAACAATTTAGAAGTAACAGTTTAATGATGTAAACTGCTATAGGTTTTTGGAGAAGCAAAATGAATAGTGTTAAGTTAGCAGTGCTAATAACCTGCTATAACAGACGAGATACAACCTTGAGTTGTTTGCAAGCACTTTATCAACAGAATGTCATTTTTGATGTTTACCTAGTTGATGATGGCAGTTCAGATGGCACCTCAGATGCAGTTAAGAAAAACTATCCGGCAGTTAAACTCCTCAAAGGCAATGGTAACCTTTTCTGGGTAGGAGGAATGCGTCTAGCATTTGCTGAAGCTCTTAAAGAGAATTATCACTATTATCTTTGGCTAAATGACGACACCATACTTTATCCCAATGCTCTGAGTCAACTGTTTGCAACACACCATCTCCTTACAGAGAAAGGTTTTTCTGACTCCATAATTGTCGGCTCAACCCAAGATTTAGTAACAGGTAAAGCAACTTATGGTGGTGCTGTACGTTCAAAGAAATGGTACTCCAATAAGTATGAATTCTTGCAACCGACTGATGAAATTCAAGAATGTGACACAATGTATGGCAACTGTGTTCTCATTCCATCTTCTGTTGCCCAAAAGGTTGGTAATTTAGATTCTGCTTTCATTCATAGCTTAGGAGATATGGATTACGGATTAAGAGCACGCAAGTTGGGTTGTTCGGTATGGATGGCAGCTGGATTTGTAGGTACTTGCCGTAAAAATTCTGTTCAAGGGAGCTGGGTAGATACCAACCTTCCGGTTTATGAACGTTTGAGGAAAGCACTTCAACCCAAGGCTTTTCCAATAAAAGCATGGACTGTCTTTATCCGGAGACATTCTGGTCCATTCTGGTTTTTTTATTGGGTATTGCCTTATTTGCGTGCTGTATTTGGTTATAGAGATATGAGTACATCTCCTACTTTTTGTGAGTAAACTTAACAACAAAGCTCTAATGAGTAAACGCTTAGTTATTGTTTCCACTCTTGATTCAAATCAACCCTTCGGTGCTTTTACCAGACCCTTTTATCTGGGACAATATTTAGCCAAATATTTTGACACTTGTCAAATTGGTATAAATTGTTCAGCAGTTAACTACGCACAGTCTGTATCTGTTGGGTCACGAAGTTTACGTTTATATGTTCAGGCAATACAAAAGTGTATCGAGGAGTTTCAACCAGATATAGTGTACGCTCAAGAAACTTTGCCTGGACTAGCTGCTCTTATTGCATTAACACTTAAAAGACAGAAGAATTGTTCTCTTGTGTTAGATTTTCATACCTTTTCCGCCTTTGAGTACTGGAGCCGTTTATCTTCTGTTGCCAATCCTTTTAAGGAGTTTCTGCAATTTATTAAGACATACATTGCTCAAGGAGTACTTATATTTTCCGGTAATCCTATCATTGCAGCTGGTGAGTCAACGCCCCAACTGATCTCACAGTGGTATCCACGACGAAAATCAAGCAACATACATTGTGTAGGTAATGGTGTGGCTGAAGACTTACTATATGCTCAACCTTCTTCCAATCAAGATCCATACCAAGCATTACGACCAGCCAAGATAGTAGTAGTAGTTGCTCCTAAGACTTTTCAGTTCCCCAGTAATGACATGTCTGTATCAATGACTATTGAGGTAGCAAAACGCCTCACACGTCATTATCAAAAAGTACAATTTGTAGTGATTGGTCGTGATAGCAGCGATATAGCTCAACAATTACCATCCAATATTACGTTTATTGGTTTTCTCCCAAAGCGAACAGATTTTGTCAATTATCTCAATTATGCAGATATAGGTCTTTTACCATTTCCTAAACAAGCTGTGGCGGGTGGAGCTCGCAATAAAGCCTTAGACTTTTTCGCAACTAAAAAGTTAGTTATATCAACACCTGAGGGTTTGAGAGGACTAGAAGAATTCCAGCACCAAAAGCATCTTATTGTTACTGGATATTCACCTGAAGAGATGGCTAATACAGTTTTAGATGCAGCCTCTAACTTAGAGCAATATCAACAATTAGTCAACACAGCATATCTCCTTATTCAAGAAAAGTATTCTTGGAGTGCCAAAGCACAAGTGGTAGCTCAAATTCTTACAAAGACAAAAGTGACTTGATCTCAAGAAATTAATTGTACTGAGCATAAACTGATTCATGAAGATCAAAATCTTTTCAGATATCAAATATATTCCTCAGGGTAGCCGTCCTACTTTAATGCTTCAACCTTTTTGGCCAGAAGACATAAAAGACAATCTCCCTCCTTGGGAGAAAAGGCTGGCTAATTATGCCAATATCTGCCATTCTCTGTTTGAAATTGTTTCCTTAGATGAGGCAGATATTGCAATTTTACCTTTTGACTGGGTAGAGGTTACAGGTTTTTCTTGGAAAGATAAGATTAATAAGTCAGCTTATGTTTTAGGGATTCAATTTGCTCAGATGGTAAAGCAAGCTGGCAAACCACTTGTTATTTTTTATAGTGGCGATATTTCTCATGAACAAATTCCCATTCAGGATGCTTTTATTTTTCGTCAATCTATCATAGGTAAGAGAAGGCAACCTAAGGATTTTGTTCATACCACATTCTATGAAGATTTAGTCCAACATTATCTGGACGATAAGTTGACTATCCGACAGAAGCAAGAAAAGCCAACGATAGGCTTTAATGGTTGTGCTACTCGATATAGTTATACAAGAAAGCTAAAAGAAACTATTCGTCAAGGATTAATACAAGCAACTGGAGGTTTTTACTTTCCCATTCATGAGGGACACCACCTACGCTATGAAGCTTTGAAGTATCTGAGTAAAAGCCCACTTGTTGAATCAAAATTTACAACTCGCAACGAAATGGTGTTTTTCACTCGTACTAATGACCCTGGCGAAAAGCTAAAGTTACGCCTTGAGTATGTACGTAACATAGTGGAAACGGATTACAATCTTTGCTGCCGTGGCTGGGGAAACAGTTCTTTGAGGGTCTATGAAATATTTTGCTGTGGACGTATCCCAATTATTATTGATACTGATTACGTTCTTCCCTATGACTTCAAAATTGACTGGAAAAAATATAGCGTTTGGGTTTCTAAAAAAGACTTACCATATATTGCTGAAAAAGTTGTAGAGTTTCACAATAATCTCTCACCTCAAGAATTTATAGACCTACAATATGAATGTCGTAAGATTTGGAAGGAATATTTATCTTATGAAGGATTCTTTGCTAATTTATGGCAACATTTTCAATTAATTCCTTGCCAAGGAGTTGCGAGAAATGATACTAAATAAATCTGTAGATTTAAAGAATTTTATAGTAATTCTAAATCAATATAAAATTTATTGATAGTCATAAAAAATCTAGTTTAGCGGTGCATTACCTACAGTGTTGATGTCTGAGTATATAGCAACTATCTCTAGAGGTAATTATGAAGCGATCGCCATACAAATTCCTTGGTGTTCAACTAGATGCGCTTTCTATTCCTGAGCTTAATTCGTTAATTGCAGAAGCGATTAAGCAAAATCAAAAGTGGATCGTTGCTAATCATAACTTACATAGTCTTTACCTTTATCATCACGACCCCAAAATGCAAGCCTTCTATGCAAAGGCAGACTATGTGCATATCGATGGCATGCCTTTGGTATTGCTTGGGAAATTACTCGGTTTTCCACTAAAACGAGAGCAACGAGTGACGTATGCTGACTGGGTGTGGCCCTTAATGTCCACAGCTGCTCAAAACAACTGGCGCGTGTTTTACCTTGGGTCCAAGCCAGGAGTTGCGGAACAAGGGGCTAAGAGATTGCAAATGAAATTCCCAGGGTTACAGATTTCTACCGCTCATGGGTATATCAATATTCAAAAAAGTAGTCAAGAGAACCTTGCGACTTTAGCAACGATTAATGCTTATAAACCCCATGTATTAATGGTGGGAATGGGTATGCCACGCCAGGAGTACTGGATTTTAGACAACCTAGAGCATATCCATGCCAACGCTATTTTGACTAGTGGAGCCTGTATAGATTATGTCGCTGGAGCTATTCCCACCCCACCCCGTTGGATGGGAAGATTAGGTTTGGAGTGGTTGTATCGCCTATTGAGCGAGCCAACAAGACTTTGGAGGCGTTACTTACTAGAGCCTTGGTTTGTAGCGAGACTATTCTTACGGGAAATTTTGAATGCTCAATAAAAGATTAATAAGTAGGCGAAATGCTCTGTTGTTAGGTTTAGGCAGTCTCAGTAGCGTAGGGGTGATTGCGACAGCAAAAACTAAATACCAAAGTGACCAAATCAAATTGCTCGATAACCCGAAAAGAACTTTTAAAGTGTTTGGTGGCATTACTCTAAGAAAGCATGCGTCTGCTAGAGGAATCCTTTATGGCGCGGCTGCAAGAGAAGATCTTCTGGTTTCTAACCCAGAATTGGCAACGAGCTATGCTCAACAGTGCGGCATTTTAGTCCCCGAATGGGAACTTAAGTGGAATATTCTCCGCCCAGCTCCAGATAAATTTGACTTCACCAAAGCAGATTGGTTAGCTAAGTTTGCCCATACCCACGGTATGCTGTTCCGAGGACATACTTTAGTTTGGCATGAAGCTCTGCCTCCATGGTTTAACAGTACAGTTAACCAACAAAATGCCCAAAAATTTTTGGTGGAGCATATTACAACAGTAACTAAACACTATGCTGGTCACATGCATTCTTGGGATGTGGTCAATGAGGCAATAGAACCAAACGACAATCGCGCCGACGGATTAAAAAATACTCCTTGGCTACAGTTTTTAGGTCCCGATTATATTGACCTTGCCTTTCGGGTTGCAGCCCAAGCTGATCCTAAAGCCTTACTGGTCTACAACGATTATGGGCTTGAGTACGATAATCCTAAAGACGAAGCCAAAAGAACTGCTGTTTTGAAACTGCTGGAACGTTTAAAATCTAAGGGAACACCAATTCATGGTCTTGGTATCCAGTCCCACTTAACTGGTTATGAAACTCATTTCAATCCAAAGAAACTGAGACGTTTTTTAGCTGATGTTGCTAGTTTAGGTCTAAAAATTCTGATTACCGAATTAGATGTAGTAGACCAAAAATTACCAGCGGCTTTTACTGTTCGCGATCGCATTGTCGCTGCTACCTATGAAGACTATCTTTCAGTTGTGCTAGCTGAACCAGCAGTCATTGCGGTTTTAACTTGGGGGCTGAGCGATCGTTATACATGGCACTCAACCTATGCTCCTCGCTCAGATAAAGCAGCAGTACGTCCTTTACCATTGGACTCACAACTGAAACCTAAATTGGCATGGAACGCTATGGCAAGAGCATTTGACAAAGCTCCGAGGCGTTAGTTTTAACTGATTAAGTCACTTTCTAAAAGGTTCTAAAATCGGTCTTAATTTCACTTGCTTAGACAGGTCAATATTAAGGACTTTATTCTCGTTTGAAAACTGTACCAATTTAGAAGAAAATTATTCACAATGATAGCTTTGGCAGGAAAAACAGCTGTGTATTTACCGCATATGTGACATGATTTCATGAATTAGTATTACCTACCAAAGTAGGGTGCGTTAACAGTGAAACAAGGAGGAATTAGAATTGTGGCTTCCAGAACCATATCAGTAGTAAATTTTAAACCGGACTTAAGATCAGCCAAAATCACAACAATCCAAAGAGGATTACCTATCAAGTTACTGCGGATAGTAACACTTATTTTTCTAGATACGATCGCTCTAATTTGTGCATGGAAATTGGCAGTACATTATGGAACTGCTATGGAATCTCCTTGGACACAAAAACCGTCTTTTCTAGTGCTGATTCTAACAGTAGAAATTGGCATGCTTGTATCAAAGGGTTTATATAATGCAGGCAGCCACCGCCGTAATTATCCTGCGTTGGTTCAAGCAGTTTCAACGTCAGAAGTTTTGCTCTTACTTATTGCTTTTCTTTACGAACCAAAGCACTATGTTTCACGCTCAACGTTTCTCATATTTTGGGTTCTGTCTGTAACCTTTGTCTTTATTGATCGCTTATTATTTGATGTGGTTACTAAACTACTGCGTCAGAGAGGAGCAATTCGTTATCCCATTTTTCTCATTTCTAATCAAGAAGATCAAGAAGAGCATATTAGTTTAATAGAACAAGAAAATTGCTACACAGTACAAGGAATTGCCGACTCTAGTTGTCTTGACAGACATAACCGAGAGAGAACGTTGGAATATCTCCGTAACGAAGGAATAGTAGAAGTTTTTGTCTCTTGGAATGCCATTAAGAATCGTCTTTATGTTTGCTGGCATTTCCACACAGCTGGCATTACTCTCAGAATACTTCCAGAGCAAAGTGAGGTACGTCATCCAAAATCTGTATTTTGGATGATTGGTCAAGTTCCGTGTCTAACAATTCCAGCACCAATCATCGCAGGTGGTGATTTTTGGGTAAAGCGGGGTTTTGACCTGTGTTGTGCAACTATTTTGGTATTCATACTGTCACCAGTTTATTTGGCGATCGCAGTGCTGATTAAACTAGATTCTCCAGGTCCCGTCTTTTTCAGACAAGAGCGCATTGGTCTACATTGCAAAAAATTCAAAATGTGGAAATTTAGGACAATGGTTGCCAATGCGGAAAAGTTACAAGCAAGCCTAGAAGCAAAGAATGAGATCAAAGATGGTGTCTTGTTCAAAGTGAAAAATGATCCTCGGATCACACGTTTAGGCAAATTCCTGCGCCGTTATAGTTTGGACGAATTACCGCAACTGTTTAACGTATTACTTGGAGAGATGAGCCTTGTTGGTCCTCGTCCTCTTCCACTCAGAGATGTAGAGAAATTCGAGAAGGCGCACTTTATCCGTCAAGAGGTTCTGCCTGGTATTACGGGATTATGGCAGGTTTCTGGTCGTTCTAACATTGATAACTTTGAAGATGCAGTGAAACTAGATATTGCTTACATAGAGAATTGGTCGCTTGGACTAGATATAGAAATCTTGTTGAAAACTTTCCAAGCAGTTGTGCAAAAAACTGGTGCCTACTAGCTTCCATCCACTTGTAATCGAAACTCATCAAACTTGACGACTTCTGAGTCAGGTTTGCGTGTATCAAAACGATAACTAGTAATTGTTCCAGTACCTGTGTTGAATATACTGAAAACAGTTATTTCATTACTTGCAACATATGGTATCTGCTGACCATCTTTACTCAATGGGCTAATTGTTGGTATCACTGCCTCTAATTCGTTTGGATCGCCAAACTTAACATAATTCTCTTGATACTCAACTGGAACTTGTCGCTGCTTTTTGCCTAAAAAAGCCCCGTAAGTATTACCTACATTAGACGTTTCTAAAAAGTGCATCTTCAATTGACTATAAAAGCGATTCCACAAATGGGAATGCCCATAAAAGACTAACTGCACATGAGCAACCTCTAGTAAGGGTACAACATCCCGAATTATATAATCTGCATCCAGAGGGTATTCATAACGCACTGCTTTAATTTGATTCAAAGTATTACGTTCAATTTTCTGTACTGGAGCGGTGTAAGCAGGTACAATATTGTCACCCAGAGAATGGGGGGGATAATGAAGCATCACCACTTTGTATTTTGCTTTTTTAAACTCAGGACTATTTAATTCTTTTCTTAGCCAATTATACTGCTGGCTACCTTGAGTAATTGGTTCAAAGATATGTTGTCCATAACCCCATTCAACAGGAAATTGCAAATCTTTTTCCCGTTCTTGATATTTACCCCTCGCTGCGGCATCTAAGTTGGGTGTACGCCATATATTTGCTGCGTAGAGTACCACTAAACGCACATCACCAAAACTCACTGCATAGTAAGTTTCTCCACCCTCTTTACTTTGTGGGAGAGTGAATATCTCTTCATAAGTATCCGTATTAAAAGAATTATTTTTCAGCGATTGCGCACCGTACAACTTTTTAGCAATGTCACGGGGAATTGCATCATTAAATTCACCACCTAAACTACCTTTTCTCCCAAACCGCCCCATCACTTCATGATTCCCAATAGTGGTAAACATCGGAGCGTGTTGAATAATCTCTCCACCAATATAAGACGTCTTAATTCTATTAAATTCTATTTCATACTTGGCACGACCTTGTAAAGTCGGAAAGAAAGGATTGCCACGATTATCATCAAACCATTCACTAGCACGATCAGCAATATCAACCAGGTCACCAGCGAAAAAAACTGCATCTACTTGCCCAACAGTCTTGACTACTTTTTGCAGATTTGCTGCTGTCATGGGTTTCAATTGATGGTCTGATGTCAGCAAAATTTTCAGCGGTGTACTAGGCATTGGTGCAGGTGCTAAACTGAAAATCTGACTACTGACCAAATTGCTATTTTCTTCCACACTTGTGACACGATAAGGAATACGTTTCCCAGGTGTTAACTCAACAACTTCAGCTTCATGTCGCCAAATATCTCGCTTAACAGGATGCTGATAAATTTGTCCATCTTGAGTTTGTTTTCCTACTCGTGATTGCTGATCTTCTCGTAGGCGACTGAGTTTCGTTGTGTTAGCAAAAGCAGTGCGCTGGAGATTCTCACCATAACTGACCATGTGTTTAGAACCAGCAAACTCAGTAAACCAAACAACCCTGACTGATGTTGCAGTTGGTAGTTGCAGAAATGGATCAGTCAGTAGATGAGATGTCTGTGTTATGGCTTTTTGTTTAGGCAGATACCCATACGCTAGTGTTAGGCATATAGTCACCACAAATACAGTAGCTATGACTATTAGTGTTTCCCGGTTAAAAAAACGTGTGAACATTAGTCAATAATGAGTTTGATATAAACCAACGTTGAAACCTACTTCAAGAACAATATAGAAAGTAGTTCAGAGTTTTTCTGACCAAATCTAGTTTTTATAATGACTCTAGAAATAGCTGCTTTCTGCACATAGGTAACAGCGATCGCACCTAATGTTACCACTAAAAAAGCTAAGATAAACTGACTAGCAAAATTCGGTAAATATTTAATAATCAAGTTTTGCCAATAATATACAAAGAATATATGCCATAAATATATCCATAGTGTAGAAGAACTAATAAAGATAATAATCTTAATTAAAATATTACCTTTATCTCCTAAATTATATTTATAATACAATTTACTAACTATTACGAAAGCCAGTAAAGAGGCAAAAATGCCATAAGAAACATAGTATAGTCTTGGTGGGTATTTGAAATCTACATTAGAAACAAAGTGCCCTAATCTATGGTAATAATAAACAGCACATCCTAAAAATAGAATAAAAAAAATGCCAGAAACGAGTAGGATTGTTTTTGTTTGAAGCTTTGGTAACGTTATACCTAGACCAAACAAGCATCCATAAGAGAGAAGATAAAAGAAATAATCATTTACTAAACTTGAAATTATTGCATAATGTAAATTATGGTGTTGAGTAAAATCTAATAGTATTTCATAACATAAATAAATAACAGCTAGTAAGGCTAAGAACCTAGCCTCAGATTTACAGAATTTATATAACTTTAGTAATAAATTTGCAAAAAGAGCAACTAGTGTAAATACACGAACAATCCATACATAACCAATTCCATTTAATAATGTAAATGTGTCGATGATTTTTTGCGATGAAAATGGGTAAGGTAGAGAAAGTAGAAAAAATATGATGTAAGCTGAAGAAAAGAAGAAAGTCAAAAATAACCAGACTGGAGCAATCAGGCGCGGTAACCTCTTTTGCAGATAACTCCAAAAAGATATTTTCTTACTTTTAGCGGAGTAGTAATATAGTGTTCCTGAAACAATGACCATTAAAATAACATCAAAACGTCTGATATCAAATAAGATATTGTCTTCAGGGCCTACATGAGCAAAAATAATGCAAAGTAGACCAAGAGTTTTCAAAATATCAAATCTGATATCCCTCTGGTTGCTTGGTTTGTTCTCTATTGAATGTGTCATCAGTTTTTTTACTGAAGGGTATATCCCTGCAAGGTAAACGTTTCTACTACTTACCTACACCATTACACTCACATACTGCCTCTTTGGTCAAGAGGAAAAATGAAGCCGTTGCGGAATTTACTCTCAGCTAACCCCAAATGAACACTTCTCAGGACTTTCCCTCGAATCTTCTGAAATGCTTAGGAGGCGAGTGGCCCGAACCTTGCCCACTCGATCCAAAGTTTCTTGACCGAGAGATGAAGGGCTTATCCCCGACCCTTAATTGTGTAATACTTTCGCAAATCCCTATATAGTAGGCATTCCCATGAACTTTATGTCTTGAATTTCTATGGGAATGTGCATTTTTGTGTTTAAACTACTAAATGTTTATAGGAATAATGTATATTAGTGCTAGTAGCTTTACACACTGACAAACAAAAAACAAGAACTTTTTGGAAAAAAATCCAAAACTAAAGCTGATGTAGAGATTCTACGATCAGATAAGTTAATGATATTTTCTAGCATGAAACTCATCTTACCTGTAGAACTTGTTAATGATATTGAACCGCAGTTACCCTCAGATATTACGTTCGTACGTGTAGATAGTGATGGTAACTTTGATGGTGATCCTAGTGATGCTGAAGTTTATCTCAACGGATTTAAGCTGAAAAATACAACTCTGCACAAAGTCCTAGCAGCAGCACCTAAAATTCGTTGGCAACATACACCTAGCTCTGGCGTGAATCATATCCTCACACCCACTTTTTTGAAACATGATATAGTTCTTACTAACGGCTCAGGAGTTCATGCTATTCCTATGGCGGAATTTGTGTTGAGCTTCATGCTTTTTTATGCCAAGAAAGTTCAAAAACTGCAAGAGCTACAAACTAGCAAATACTGGTTCAAGTGGTTAGAACTAGAAGAGTTATACAACAAGACTATATTAATTATAGGAACCGGAAATATTGGTAAAGAAATTGCTGTGCGTGCTAAAGCCTTTGGGATGCGAATTTGGGGTAGTCGCCGACATCCCGAACCATTACCAAATTTTGACAAAATCGTTGATGCCAATGAATGGCGATTACTCTTAGGTGACGCTGATTATGTCGTAGTTGCCACACCTCTGACACCAGAAACAAAAGGCTTGATTGATGCCGAGGCATTGCGGTTGATGCGTCCGAGTGCTTATCTGATTAATATTGCTCGTGGTGCAATTGTGGATGAATCGGCACTCATAACTGCTTTGCAGGAGGGCTGGATTGCAGGCGCTGGATTAGACACATTCGAAACTGAACCACTTCCACCAGAAAGTCCCTTGTGGTCTTTGAATAATGTCTTTGTGACACCTCATTGTTCAGCACTTACGCCACAACTTCGTCCGCGAATTGTAGCATTGTTTCTTGACAATTTGGCACGATATCTCCAAGGACAAGCTTTGCGTAATGTTGTGGATAAAAATGCAGGCTACTAAATGTTAGAAAATCTTGAAATTAACTTATGAACGAGTACCATAATTTAGCCCCTTTAACACAAATGGGTCGCCGCTGTATCCTAACAGCAGCAAGTTTATTGATTGCATTAATTCTTTTGGAAGGTTGTAGCCGACTTTTATAGAGCAACAGGAAAATATCAAATCACCTCTGTGGAGATTGATAATACAAATTACGAATTGATACTGTATGAGTTACTACGATCAGTCAAACTTTGAAATTCGGTGTGAGTGGGGGAGAAAAGGAGTTGAGCAATTGGCTCCTATTAGTGATGTTATTATCATCGTAGATATCCTTTCTTTTTCGACCTGTATTGAAGTTGCTAATAGTCGAGGTGCTACTGTCTTTCCCTGTGATTGGAAGAATGAATCTGTGCAAGAATTTGCTAAGTCTGTGAATGCAGAATTAGCCTCTAGGCGTGGGGGTAGTGGCTACTCGCTTTCTCCAATATCCTTGAGCCAAATACCTCAAGGTACTCGGCTGGTGCTTCCCTCGCCCAATGGTTCGTCTATCAGCCTATCAACTGGAACAACTCCAACATTGGCTGGATGTTTGAGAAACGCCAAAGCAGTGGCTTTAGCTGCAAAAAGGTATGGACGGCACATTAGTGTCATACCAGCCGGCGAGAAATGGGATGATGGTAGTCTGCGTCCTTCATTTGAGGACTTAATTGGCGCAGGCGCAATTCTCAGCTATCTTCAAGGAAGCCTATCACCAGACGCACAAGTTGCGATCGCTGCTTATCACAGTGCTCAACCCAAATTAAAACATCTTCTCAAACATTGTGGTTCCGGTATTGAATTGATTGAGAAAGGATTTGAACAAGATGTCGATATAGCTACAGAGTTAAACATTAGTGATTGTGTTCCAACACTTGTAGATAAAGCATATATCTATCAATTAGTTTAATCTTCGTAGCACTACTCAACCTTCCTCAACCCACATTCAACAAAATTGTAATAAAAATCGCTTTTGATTTTTGATAATTTAACGTATTATACGTTAATACACTGGTTTTACCGTAGTTAGCAAACTATGAATACTATTTGCTGTTATTTGAACGGGAGTTTTACTCTCTAAGTGTCAGCAAAGCAGAGTTGTTGTTAACTTTTTTATCTCAAAGATTAGATTTCACAGAAGTATTGGATGAAATGCTTCCGTCTGTTTGTCTTGTCAAGTTTAAGGTTGAGGAGTCATGTTTCAATTTCGCTGCAATTTCCAATGGGTACTGTTCTTATTGTCCCTATTAGATATCTTAGTGATTCTGGGGTTTAGTCCAGCCACTAGCTGGGCGAATACCCCAGAATCTGTCGTATCTACCAATACATCGCTTTTCTCTCCCAACAAGGGAGGCAAAATCGCTCCTACTCCTGAGCAGTTGTTTGCGTCTATTCCTGAGGATAACAATTCTCCCGCAGATCAGATCATCCCTGTCTCGAACCTAGCTTCACCTGTGCGTAAATCCTCAGGTAGCCCAAGCAACGCTTCGGTGCAACCACAAGATGACGATGATGCAACTATAGAGCAAGTCAATTCTGTATCTCAGCTATCAGATGTGAAACCCACTGACTGGGCATTCCAAGCATTGCAATCGTTGGTGGAGCGCTACGGTGTGATTACAGGTTATCCTGATCAGACATTTAAGGGCAATCGAGCAGTAAACCGTTACGAATTTGCAGCTGGACTGAAAGCAGCTCTAGACCGACTCAATGAATTGCTTGCCACTGGAACAAGTGGTCTAGTCAAAAAAGAAGATTTGGAAACCCTCCAAAAACTAGAAAATCAATTTGGGGCAGAACTAGCAACCCTGCGGGGACGAGTAGATGCACTAGAGGTACAAACAGCAAACTTAGAACAACATCAATTTTCCACAACAACTACATTGACAGGTCGTGTTCAGATTGTCCTTGGCTCACTTCTAGCGGGCAATAACGTCCTCACTAAGAAACCAGCACCTCGAGTTGTTACATTGCAGGACTCATTGTCTTTACGGTTTAACTCTAGTTTTACTGGCACAGATTCACTAGCTCTCACACTCGGAGGTGCCAATATCCAGTCATTGGGACAAACAAGAGCTGGATTATTAGGAACTTATGATGGAAGAACGGCTGATAATGCCAATATCACACTTGCACCGAATCAGCCTACAATCACTGGTGTCCGTTATCGGTTTCTACCTACTCCAAGTACTCAAGTCAATATTTATGCTCTATCAGATGGAGCTAATGAGATAGGCTTTTCTGTTCCGATAAACCCATATTTTGAATCTAATTCTGCAACTGGTGCGAATGGGATTTCACGATTTTCACGGCGAGCACTGGTCTATAACTATGGAGATAGCGGTGGTGGAATTGCGGTACTCCAGAAATTAGGTAAACAATTCCAATTGGGGCTAGCATACAGTGCACCCAACGGTAACAATCCCACAAATAATAACGGCTTATTCTCAGGGAGATATTTAGCTCTGGCACAGTTACTCTACAGCAACCCTAGCAAGACTTTTCGAGTGGGTTTAACTTACGTCAATACCTATAGCCCCCCAAACACCCAAGGTTTCAGTGGAACTAACTTCGGTCCAGCAGCTGGGAGTAACCTGGTAAACAGCACTGTAGCAGGAGCAGGAACTATAGGTAACCTGTATGGTATACAAGCGTTCTATCAAGTTGATCCCAAATTTGCAATCAATGGGTGGGTGAGTTATGCAGCACACCGCTATTTAGGGCATGGAGATGGTCAAGCTATGGATTGGGCAGTAGGACTGGCCTTTCCGGATCTCTTTAGCAAGGGTAGTTTGGGAGGGTTATTTGTTGGTATGGCTCCAAGACTCATCAGTCTCAGTAAAAATGTCAATTTGGGAGCAGGTCCGGGACAAGCAGACAAGGATCTTTCATTGCACATCGAGGCATTCTATCAATACAAGGTCCGAGACAATATTGAGATTACACCAGGTTTGATCTGGGTGACTGCACCAGATTCCAATGCCGACAATCCCAGTAGCTTATATGCTTGGATTCGTACTCTTTATCGGTTTTAACGAATCTCGCAAAATTTCCTGGGGCTAGATAGCGGGCAACTCTTCGGATATTTCTCGTCGATATCTGAAGAGTTATCAATAGTAGCAATCGTACTATCTCTAGCAACTTGCTATAAATGGTGTATAAATCGCTTATATGGATATTTCAATACGCGGCATCCAACCGCATGAATTGTCGGCACTCCTAAACCTGTACAAACATTTGAACCCAAAGGATGTGCCTTTACCAGATGAGCTATCTGTTCAGCAGATATGGAACCAAATATTAAGCGATCCCAAAATTGAGTGCTTTGTTGCAGACTTAGATAGACACCTCATTGCCTCATGTATTTTAGTTGTTGTCCCTAATCTGACACGGGGCGCTCGTCCTTATGGTTTGATTGAGAATGTGGTCACTCACATCGATTATCGTCGTCAAGGTGTAGGATTACGTTTGATGCATCATGCCTTACAATTTGCTTGGAGTCATAATTGTTACAAAGTTATGCTCCTTAGTAATGCTGAACGCCAAGAAGCACATCAGTTCTACGAAAGGGCTGGGTTTAAAAAGGGTAGCAAAATCGGTTTTGTTGCTACACCCAATACCGTTTCTCTTTGAGGGGGCAAAGGAGGACAAAAGCAGAGACTTAAGCTCCAAATCCGCTCCCTTGTCCTCCTTGTCTCTCTACATATCAACCTTTAAGTGAAATCGTATGGCTCCTTCTTCAATTAAGGGCTTAGCGACCAACACTAGCTAAATATTCCTCTGCCTCTTTCTCAATGGCTGTACCCTTGAAAAAGTCACGATTGAGGCTTGTGTACAGTTCTAATGGGTGAATTGACAAGAAGTAGCGTAAGTCTTCTTCTGTGATAATTTCCCGTTCAAATAAGGAATAAGCGTTGGCAGTGACAGTAGTGATATCGGGTACATCCCAGTGGCCAGCATCAGAGCCTAAGAAGGCTTTAACGTGATCGCCAAACGGAAGCGCTTTGCGGTTAAAGGCATGAGCTACACGGGTATCGTCTGATTCTGTCCCAAAATAGAAGTGATTCAGGAAGCGATCGCGCACATCTTCTGGTTTCTCAATTCCTGCTAAGGCAAATTCATCGAGTTCACCAGGGTCTAGGGGAGCAATAGAATCAGCATGGAAGCCTAGACCACTGCCTAGCTTGTCTAAACGACCTTCTACTAACTCACCACCATAACGGGTGTATAGTTCTAGCAATGCTTCCCGGTCAATATTAGCGGGGTTGTTACTTTTCAATAAATGTTCTTTGTTGCGGGTTTCCCAATGCCAAATGATATCAGCATAAAGACTTGCACCCCAAGCTGAACCACCTTCCATAAAGGCAAATTTGAGTGTGGGGAAACGACGGGTGACACCACCGAAGAACAGAGATTTGCACAGTGCTTCGGCAGCAAAAGCAAAGTGATTGATGTGGTTGTATTGAGCATTGGTAACTGAGCGTTGAGTTGTCCAACCCTGACTAGAAGCGTGAGTCGTAGGTACAACTTTGAGTTCTACGCACTTCGCCCAAAATGGATCGTAATCATACTCACTGTCTAGACCAAAGTTATCAATCCAAACCACCTCGTTTGCAACCTCCTTGCCATACTTTTCAAAAGCAGGAATAGGACGGCGGACATAACCAGGGATTTGAATAGCTTTCAGTCCCAGGACCTTGACTGCATATTCCAACTCTTCAATTGCCTCTTGAGGTGTATGCATGGGAATTGCAGCAATTGGTGTGAGGCGGTCGGCATAGGGGCGGAAAATATCAGCATGGTAATTATTAACTGCTCGGCACACAGCCCGTCGCATTTCTTCATTACCGATATTCGGAGCCATAGTTGCCAAGTTGGGATACACGACGGCAAAGTCTGTCCCTGCATGTTGCAAGCGTTCGTGTAGCAACTTCGGTAAGCTGATGGTAGCCAAATTTAGAGTGTTTTTGGTTGGACGACCCCACCAGTTAGGACGGTTAGTGCGATAAGCGAAGCGTTCTTCCCAAGTTTGCCTATACCACTTGAAGCGAGAAGCTCCTGGTAAATGTTCTTTGAAGCGTTCAACAATTGCGGTTCCAGCCACTTGCTCTAAATAATCTAAGACAGCTGGTTCAAATTCCTGGGTATGAACATCAGTATCAATAACCGGATAACCCAGTTGTTCACGAATTTGAGCAGACTTGGTTTTTTGGGTTGGACGTTCTAAAGCAATCGTCATGATAGTTTGCCTTTGCTTTTTCAAGTATGAATTTTGAATTATTTTTTTGTAGTAGGACTTGAGTCCTCAACAACATGAGGGCTGAAGTCCTGACTACGAACTTTTCTCAAAGTTGACTTGCCAAATATTCATCTGCCGCTTTTTCCACAGATGTGCCCTTGAAGAAGTCACGATTGAGGCTGGTATACAACTCCAATGGGTGGATGGATAGGAAATAGTGCAGGTCTTCTTCACTGATAATGCCGCGTTCGACAAGGGAGTAGGCGTTAGTAGCAACAGCTGTAATATCGGGTACATCCCAGTGACCAGAATCAGAACCCAAGAAGGCTTTAATGCGATCGCCGTAGGGATTGGCTTTGCGGTTAAAGGCATGGGCGACACGGGTATCATCTGACTCTGTGCCGAAGTAGAAGTGATTTAAAAAGCGTGCACGCACATCTTCTGGGTTCTTCACTCCTGCTAACGCAAATTCATCTTGGTCGCCTGGGTCAATAGGAGATACCAAGTTTGCATGAAAGCCTAGACCGCTACCTAGTTGTTCTAAACGACCATGTACTAATTCGCCACCGTACCGAACGTAATACTCTAGTAGTGCTTCGCGATCAATTTTGGCGGGATCATTATTTTCTAACAAGTGGTCTTTGTTGCGGGTTTCCCAGTGCCAAATCAAATCAGCATAAAGACTTGCACCCCAAGCTGAACCACCTTCTAAGAAAGCAAACTTTAACGTGGGAAAGCGGTAGGTCACACCACCAAAGAATAGTGATTTACAAAGTGCTTCACCAGCCGAGGCAAAGTGACCAATGTGGTTGTACTGGTAGTTAGAAATCGAGCGCCGATTTATCCAACCCATGCCAGAGGAGTGAGTTGTCGGTACAACTTTGAGTTCTACACACTTCGCCCAGAATGGGTCATAGTCATATTTGCTATCTAAACCGAAGGTATCAATCCAGATGGCTTCATTCGCGACTTCCTCGCCATACTTCTCAAAGGCAGGAATTGGACGGCGAATATGACCCGGAATTTGAATTGCTTTCAATCCCAGAACTTTCACCGCATATTCCAACTCTTCTATCGCCTCTTCGGGTGTATGCATGGGAATGCTGGCGATTGGTGTTAAGCGGTCAGAATAGGGACCGAAAATTTCAGCGTGGTAGGTGTTGGCTGCACGACACACAGCCCGCCGCATTTGTTCTTGGCCAATATGCGGACCCATAGTTGCCAAGTTGGGATACACAACCGCAAAGTCTGTACCTGCTTCTTGCAAGCGCTCATGTAGCAACTTGGGTAAGCTTATAGTGGCTAAATTTAAGGCATTATCGGTAGGACGTGTCCAAAATGGAGGACGTGTCGTGCGGTAAGTCCGGCGTTCTTCCCAAGTCTGCTTGAACCAGCGAGAACGTGACGAACCAGGTAAGTGCTTTTGGAACTGTTCTGCGATCGCTGTTCCACCAACCTGTTCTAAATAATCTAAGAATGCTGGAGGAAATTCCTGGGTGTGGACATCAGTATCAATGATAGGATACCCAAGTTGTTCCCGAATCTCTGCTGAGCGTGTTTTCTTCTTGGGACGTTCCAATGCAATAGTCATAATTATTTCCCTGTGGTTGTATAACTCATTGGCATTCGAAAGATACACCTATATATATGAGGTGGCGAACACTGCCCAAAATCAAAGGACATGGCATCGAATGCAGATATCATTTTGCAGATTTATCTCGTGCTGCAATGGTTACAGACTTTTAAAATACCTTTCATTGGTCGACTAACCGTTGATTTATTAGCAGTATTGCATAACATTCTGGCAAAATACAACCCCTGTAAATAAAATATACGTTTAGCTAAAGTTATGAATATCTAATTATTAGCTTAGCTAAACATATATAAGATTATGGATCTGAGCGATCGCTTGTCACTCTGTGCTATTTGGTCACGTCCAGTAGATCAGCAGGCATCAAGACTGTAGAAGGTTGCAGCGTTACTTGGATGAAATTCAAGACTGGCATTTCTTGCCAGCAGTATCGGCAGAACCAGTAAACTTCAGTCTTACGTACATGTCGTAAAAGGAGAGTGTTACAGCAAGGACAATGACTCATTTTAAGGTGCTCTCAAAAAAAGTAAGTTTTGTGTCAAATAATTTGCTTTATTCTCTTCAATAATTGTGTGTTTTCTATTAAAAATCTTCCGAAATAGTACAGAACCTCAGACTTTAATAGATGGAAATTCACAGTGTAATCACTTAAGTATATTTTTTGCTTATAAGTATTATTCAACTCATATGACTGCTTTCTGTGAGTACCAATACTGAGTTTGTTTTGATAACTTGCTTTTATAATGCGTATTTGTCTTTTTATGTCAACCTCTATTGCCAAAATGTTAAACTCTTGTTCTCAGCCTAATACCCCATGCCCCATGCCCGACCTTAACAAATAATCGTTTCTTCTCAAAATATTATGTAGTATAAATTCATGAGCCATAACCCGTTCACATCACTGATAGGACAACAACAAGCAGTAGATTTACTAACGCAAGCTGTAGAACAAAATCGGGTTGCACCAGCATATCTATTTGTTGGACCAGATGGTGTGGGAAGGAGTTTAGCAGCACGTTGCTTTGTCGAGTTACTGTTTGGTGGACATAAAAATTTTGCGAGTCAAGGGAATCACCCAGATTTATTGTGGGTACAGCCAACCTACCAACACCAAGGGCAAAGACTGACAGCAATAGAAGCAGCCGAGAAGGGACTCAAGCGCAAAGCACCACCTGTCATTCGTCTAGAACAAATTCGGGAAATTACTGAGTTTCTTAGCCGATTGCCATTGGTAGCACCAAGGAATGTGGTGGTCATCGAACAAGCTGAAACAATGGCAGAAGCCGCAGCCAACGCTTTGCTGAAAACGCTGGAAGAACCAGGCCAGGCGACTATTGTCTTAATTGCACGTTCTCCTGAATCCGTCTTACCAACATTGGTATCACGCTGTCAAAAAATTCCTTTTTATCGTTTAGATGTAGCAGGTATGGCGCAAGTGCTGACGCAAACCGGATATGAAGAAATTTTGCATGATTCGGCAGTGTTAAATATTGCATCGGGTAGTCCAGGAGAGGCGATCGCATCCTACAAGCAAATGCAAGTCATTCCTCCTGAGTTGCTGAAAACTGTCACTAAAATTCCTTCTTCCTACCGAGAAGCTTTAGAATTGGCAAAACAAATTGATCAAGCGATCGATACAGAAGCACAGTTGTGGTTAGTTGATTATCTCCAACAATGCTACTGGCAGAAATGGCATCAATCTAGCATGATCAATCAATTAGAACAAGCCCGCAAAGCATTACTCTGTTATGCCCAGCCACGCTTGGTTTGGGAGTGCACATTTCTATCGTTATATCAGGGGCTTGTAGAGAAGCTATAAAGGTAAAGAATAGAGGTAACTTCCTGTAAAATTAAAGCTTTCAAAAGCTACGAGCAGACTATAGTAACCATAGGCTACAAAAACTAATTTTGTTGAGGAGTTTATTATGTTCCGGCAGAATCAAGTGTTTATCATAACTGCAATTAGCCTACTAGTCTTGGTAGGATGCAGCAACTCAGAAAAATCCTCCACACCGCAATCCTCATCTGCAGCTAGCCCTGCTGCGGAGACAACAGCATCTCCAGGAAAAGGCAACTTTAAAGGTTTACTAAGTGTTGTTACCAATACCAAAACAGCAGTTGCCGCTGGAAACTTTACCAAAGCCAAAGCAGAATTTGGCAAATTTGAGGGTTTCTGGTCACAGGTTGAAGATGGGGTAAAGGCCAAATCTTCTAATTCTTACAAAGCAATTGAAGATAAAGCTGATGAGATTAAAAGCGGACTCAACACTTCTTCGCCAAACAAACAGAAGCTATTAGCCGCGTTAGATTCTCTTAACAAAAACATCACGAGTGTTTCCAAACTTTGAAAGTGAAGAGGTATTTCAATATACCTATCAACTTCTTTTTTAATTAACATTAACGATGACTTAAACATTTTCCCCCACAATCCCTGGTATATTAAAAGATTAGTGGGGGATTTACTCATTTTACTACTTAAAAAAAAAGCACCAGTAAATTACTGGGCTTCATGTCAAGCGTCAAACTAAAGCTGATTTGATATCCAAAATACTCTCTCGAGAATTAAATGAGTTGCCAAATTGCCAAATGAAGTACTTGCAGTATTTCGGCTAAATCATTTCAAACTCCAAGTTGTGACTTTTAAGAAAATCGTGAGTGAAATGGTCCACTACATTCGTATCACTCAATTCTAAATTGTAAAAATTCACAACCTCATGCTCAAAATACGGTCCAGCATGCCAAGTACCGACTTCTAGCTTGATAAAACAATTGCCTGGAATGCGAAAAGCTGCAATATCTTCTATAGCTGGTTCATTAACATCATTAGGAGGGCACACTGCTATTAACCAGTCCTTTCCTTCCAGAGAACCCAGACATTGAGTACACTGCACATGACGAGTGATGGTATGGAATTTCCGTCCTCTGCTTTGCAGTTGCATAATGTAAAAGCGAGGAATACCTTTGTCAAGTACCAATTGAGCATCTTCTGCATCAAAGGATTTGCCATCTTTACTAGGAAAAATCACTTGTCCATATCGACGAAAATTGGCTGGTGTAATCAATTTAGTTTGTAATTGTTGCACCGTCTTTGATGTACTCATATGAAATCTCGCAAACTCTCAATTTTTACTCTTTACCCTTTTGAGAAAAAGTTCACAGAATGAACTCAGTTTAACTCCAGCATTTCCTTAGATATAAGAGACTTAGGAATGATTGAAGCTTGTGTATCTAAATCTGTTACTTTTGTATACCACCAAGCCCAAGCAATAAAAACCGCTTGAAAGGGAAGTCTGACAACTTGTACCCAAGGTGAATCGGGTATATGGTCAATATGAATATGATTGACTGCCATGTTGATGTTAGCAGGGTAAACAGCGATAAACAAAGCAATCAGACCCCATGCAGCAGCTTGACTAACAGGCGGGACTAATAATCCGATACCACCTAAAATTTCATAAAAACCACTTAGGTAAACTAATCCCAACGGATAGGGAAGTTGCGGTGGAACTATTCTAACGTATTGATCTGAAACGACAAAATGCGTTATTCCAACTATGATGATAGATACTGCAAGGATGACACGAAAGAGTTCCTTGAGATTTTTCATATATTTATTCAACTTTTTACTTGTCCGACTTCTTTAGTTTCTTTGGCTGAATCTCACGGTGTCTTCAGTCAACAGTCGGAAAAAACAGAAGAGTCAATGGTGGGACTTTTGACAACAATTTACTTCAAACCATCTATAAATCATTTGTTGTACGGTCCCACCATCAAAGAGCAATCAATGCAAGTTATCGATTGACGGCACTCATATGTTGTGTTGGATAACGCTCACCTGCGGCAATACCCTTAGGTGCTACCTCCTCAATCCGACGTAAATCATCAGGAGATAGAGTGATTTCTGTTGCTGCAATATTCTCTTCTAGATACTTGCGGCGTTTTGTGCCTGGAATAGGAACAATGTCTTCACCTTGAGCAAGTAGCCATGCTAACGCCAGTTGACTTGGTGTTACTCCTTTTTCAGTGGCGATCGCTTTCACTTGTTCTACAAGTTGCAGGTTCTTGTCGAAGTTTTCTCCTTGGAATCGTGGTGAGTTGCGGCGGTAGTCATCCTCTGCCAAATCCTCAGGGCGGGTAATAGCCCCCGATAAAAATCCGCGTCCTAAGGGGCTATAGGCAACAAAGCCAATCCCTAGTTCCCGTACAGTAGACAAAATTTCATCTTCCGGTTCCCGACTCCAAAGGGAATACTCTGTCTGCAACGCAGTGATTGGATGCACTGCTGCTGCACGCCGAATTGTCGCAGGAGCAGCCTCTGATATACCGAGATAGCGCACCTTACCTTGTTGAACCAACTCTGCCATTGCCCCAATTGTTTCTTCAATAGGCACTGTAGGATCTACCCGATGCTGATAGTAAAGGTCTATCACGTCAACTCCCAAACGTTTGAGTGAAGCATCGCATGCTTGTCGCACATACTCTGGTTTGCCACTCACACCCAAAAAACCTCCGTCTTCTGAGCGAACATTGCCAAACTTGGTTGCTAGAACCACTTGATCTCGACGGTCTTTGATCGCTCGTCCTACCAACTGCTCGTTAGTAAACGGACCATACATATCGGCAGTATCCAAGAGAGTGACACCAAGGTCAAGAGCACGACCAATTGTGGCGATCGCCTCTTGTTCATCCCGCCCACTGTAGAACTCAGACATACCCATGCAGCCCAGTCCCAGTTCTGAAACCACTAGTCCTTGATTGCCTAGCTTTCTTGTTTTCATCTCAACCTCTGTTTGGTTCTACCATATTCCTGTCCAACAGGGTGATTTTGTACAGTTTAATGCTGTCAAAATACCCCGCTTTTATGTTAGTCTTTTAATTCCTTGCGATAACATATACTCCAAGTGTTGTTGGTATATTTACCCCAACACTCACAGTGCTTAAAGCCTGCTTTCTCGTACAGTGCAATTGCCTCAGGTTGGCGCATACCTGTCTCCAGGATGAGAGAAGTGTAACCAAAAGAGCGTGCAACTTTCTCCAACTTGAGGAGGATTTGCTTCGACTATTAAATTGTATCTGGATCAATATTTAACTCGCGTAGCTTTGCTGCCAACCGTTCTGCGGTTTCTTCAGGTGTTGGTACAAGCTGCCCAAGTGGTGTAAAAAAGCGTAGTAGTCCCTGATGAATTCCCAAATACAAACCTAGCTGATGACTCCATAGAAGACTTATTTTAAAGCTGCTCCCTCGTTAGTGTTTGATGCATCGCTTGCTTACTGATTCATGTTAAGTTTGACAGCTACTAGCCTCACTAACTCAACGTCTATTCCTAAAGCCTCAGCTATTTGTTCTAAAGTTGCTCCCAAGCTTAACATAAACGGGACAGCCTCTAGTTTGCCTTCTAGTTTGCCTTCTAGTTTGCCTTCTAGTTTGCCTTCTAGTTTAGCTTCTTGATAAACTCTAGTTTGCTTTAACTCACTTAATCCCAACATTTTTTCTATTTCCTCCCGACTTTTCTTGGGAAATTTATAGATAATAATTGTCTCAATTAATTCAAGAAATTCCCGTTGAGTAATTTCATCAGTTATTTGTTGTTTGGTGAGGTTTATTAACTTTCTCGCTTTTTCTGCTGCACTAGACTCGGGCTCTATAACTAGTTTAACTGTACCAATACCAATTGACTGTTCTGCAGCAGAGTCTAATTCATCAAGATAAATACGCCTAATTCGTCCGGATGTGAGTAATTCAATATACCGTTCAGTCTCTGCGATATCAACACTACTGCTTGGATAAACCACAACTCCACGCCAATTGTTGGTCAGTTCAGTTTTATCCAGGTAAAGAAAAATTTCCGTAAAGAAGCGAGAGTAGAATTTTTTATCAGGTTGGAATTGAACTTCAACAAAGTAAATGGGAGAAGATGCATTACTTTTGGGGAGAAACACACCATCAATGCGGAAAGCAAGTTGTTTGACTTCGATGGATGAAAACTGGTAGGTATCAGCAGTTTCTGGGGGTTGGTTGATCAGTTCAAAAAAAATGCTGGGGAAGCTTTGGAATAGGCGATAGAATATTGTGTCTGTTTTCACGTTGATGGAAGCTGGATTGGTCGTCAAGAGATAATGCGTGAGCATTCAGCTAGGACTTCACGTTCCAATCCTACTACACATGAACCACACAACGAAAACCAATAAGACATGTTGAAGTGTGAATGAATTTAATTTTGTCTAACTAAGTAAGGCGGTGGAAATAAAGCCAACTATGTTAACGAATTTTAAATCTCTTGTTTTCTGCCCATGCTCCATGCCTTATGCCCGACCTTAACAAATAATCGTTTATTCTCGATGACCTACTTACTTAACTGAGAGTTTCAGTTTCATCAACTACAAATAGTCTACTTGCCTGACGAACAGCAACGGGATTGTGAACTTGTAGGAACCTTAGCACTCCGATGCCCAGCAATAGCCAAATCAAAGCGACAACTGGTGCTAAGTGAAGCGGTGCTGGTGGAGGGGGATAAAGGATACCAATTAAAATACAACTAATCGCAATTATTGAGAGCCAAGGTAACAGAGCATGACGCAACCAATCAAAGCGATTCGTAGAGTTTTGCTCTAACTGAGTGCGGCGTTTTGTCGAAAAATATCGAAAACATGCCAAACTAACTAATCCATAGATCGCCAGAGCAGCCAGTGTTAAGACTGTTCCCAGAAAGGTATATGCCTGAATCGGTGTCCACAGCATTCCCAACCCTAACCCCACAAATGCAGAACAACCGCTTAACGCAAGAATGGCATTTGTTGGTGTACGATAGCTGGGATGAATGTGCGCCAACCAACGGGGAAATAGTTCTTCTCTACTTATGGCATAGACAATCCGAGCAGCACTATTTAGAAAGGCAACGGCACAGGTATATCCGGCAATAATTCCTGCAAAATCAATCAATAAGGCAAACCCATTGCCCCAAACGTGGCGAGCGATCGTGTTCAAGGGGGCAGCATCTTGGGCAAAGGCTGCCATGTTATGGGTGCCATATCCTAGGGTTGCTACATACGACATCAGCACATAGAATACACTGACAGAAGCTAAGGCGATCGCAGTTGCTTTTGGAATTGAGTGTCGGGGCTGTTGAACTTCTTCACCCAATGTGGTTGCGGATTCAAACCCGATAAAACTGAAAATAGACAAAATGACACCGCCAACTAGGTTACTGTGCTGTGGTAATCCCGTCAGCGTGAAGGGTACGAGCGTCAGTTGTCCGGTTTTGCTAGCTTGCATGAGCACAATGAGCGCGAGCAACAGACAAACGCCGAGTTCAAACATAAATAGCGTCAGATCCAATTGCAGCGAGAAGCGAATGCCGAGATAACACACTGCCCCGACGATCAAAGTGAACAAGCAATACCATACTATCCAGTTTAAGTGGATGTCCAGCCAGTACGGTATCAGTTCTTGAAAATTCGCACTCATTGCTACAAAGATAGCAGGAATAGCCACGATACCAAAGGTTAAGCTCAACCAGCCAGTGAGGAAGCCCCAGGGCACTCCTAATCCTTGAGTCACAAAGGTATACAACGAGCCACTCGTGGGGAACTCGGCTGCCATAATGTTGATTTGATGAGCAACCAGCAGAACTACCCCAAAACCAATGATGTAGCACAATGGCATCGCTGCACCGACGAGTCCCGCTTGTGGAATGGTATTGTAAAATATGGAACCTACTGGAGACATCGCAGCGACTGCCATGATCATCGCATGGCGTATTTGTAGTGTATTGCGTTGCAGCTTTGGGGGTTTGTTTGAAGGATTTGTCGCAGGTGTCATATCAAAGGGTGGTTTTTTGCTGATACTGCTTATCATCCAGCAATGGAAAAATCAGCGCAACTTATTGTCGCCCCTGGTAACAGCTTGTGTGATTATACTCAAGCTTCCGGCTTATCGCCCAACAACCTTGAAAACAACGTTTGTATCATATTAAGTACAGGCTACTTTGCTCTTCCTAACTGCTTCTGTGACTGTACCTTAGTACCTTAATATCGTTTAATGATGATATCTACTGCGTTTTACATGACGCAATGAAACAGCAAAAAACATGACGCAATCGGAGCGTAGTACTCACCCTTCAAGGCTGAGATAAGCTCCAATCTGCAGTTTGTTTCAGGTGAAGCGAATGAAACAACAAAAAACACGACGCAATCGGGGCGTTATACTCACCCTTCAAGGCTGGGATAAGCTCCAATCTGCAAAAGTTACAGCCGAGTTAGAAGAGAATGGTGGCAACAATTTTACTTTGGAGGAACTGAGCGATCGCACTCATTTAGCCATCCACACTATCTCTAGAATACTGGGGAGAGCCGAACCTGTGGATCGGAGTTCGTTGCAATTTGCCTTCGCTGCTTTTAATTTGGAACTTTCCAAGAATGATTATACCCAGCCAACCGCTGCTTGTGAAGAACTAGAAACTCGAAAAGTAAACCCACAGCATGACTGGGGAGAAGCGCCGGATGTATCTGTATTTTATGGTCGCAGTGATGAATTATTGCAGTTACGGCAATGGGTTTTACAAGAACGGTGTCGTTTAGTTGGGCTGTTGGGGATTGGTGGGATTGGCAAAAGCACTCTAGCAGTAAAATTGGGGCGACAAATTCAAACTGACTTTGAGGTAGTCGTGTGGCGAAGCATGCAAAATGCACCACCAGTAGAGGACAAGTTAACTAGCATACTGCAATTTTTGCTATGGTCATTGAGAGAAGACATGGTGATACCTGAAAGCTTTGATGGAAAACTATCGAAGCTGATGGAATGTTTGATAAATCACCGTTGTTTGCTGATTTTAGACAATTTTGAGACAATTTTAAGTAGTCATCAAGTAGGGCAGTGTCGTCCTGATTATGAGGGGTATGGGCAAATACTCAAGCGCGTTGGGGAAGTCCCATCAAAGAGTTGCGTCTTGGTGACTTCCAGAGAAAAACCAAGAGAAATGATCCCGTTAGAAGGAGAGGGAGCAAAGGTTAAATGTTTGCAACTAAGAGGATTAAATTTTACCGAGGGACAACAGTTATTTCGGCAAAAAGGACAATTCACGGGTACAGAACAAGAATGGCAAGTACTCATTGAGCATTACGGGGGTAATCCCTTAGCACTCAAGATGGTAGCAGCCGGAACCCAAGAGCTTTTCAATGGTAAGATTGCTCCCATTTTGGAGTATATGCAACAGGGGACAATAATTTTTGAGGATATCGGTGACTTGTTAGAACGCCAGTTTCAGCGTTTGTCGGCGGTAGAAGAGGAAGTCATGTACTGGTTAGCAATTAATCGAGAGCCAGTATCCCTTGCGGAGTTAACTGAGGATATAGTAACATCTTCCTCCCAGCGTCAATTGCCGCAAGCTGTTAAATCCTTATTGCAACGCTCATTAATTGAAAAAAGCGGCGAGCATTTCTTTCTGCAACCAGTCGTGATGGAATATACGACACAGCGATTGGTTGAACAAGTTAATCAAGAATTAGTAAGAGAAACGTCTGTTCGTTTACGCTTGTTTCAAACCCATGCTTTCATCAAAGCAACAGCCAAAGACTATATCCAGGACACACAAAAGCAACTCATTGTCAAACCCTTGCTTGAGCAACTGTTAATAGAATTGGGCAGTCAACAAAAGCTTGTCGTTTTATTGCAGGATGTTATAAAACAGCAAAGACATCAAGCTGCAATATTAGCAGGGTATGCTGGGGGGAACGTCCTGAACTTGTTAGCGCATTTGCAAGTCAATTTACAAGGGTATGATTTCTCAAATTTGAGCATTAGGCAAGCTGACTTACAGCATGTCAATTTAGCTGGAGTGAACTTCCAAAATACAACTTTTGATCAGTCTGTGTTTGCGACAAGCTTGAAGAGTAATTATGCACTTGCCTTAAGTCCAGATGGAAAACTGTTGGCTACGGGTGATATTGATGGGCAAATTCATTTGTGGCAAGTGGCGGATGGAAAAAACTTGTTGACATTTCAAGGACATGAAGGTGTGGTTTGGACAGTTGCCTTTAGTCCTTCCGGGCAAACCCTGGCAAGTTGTAGTCTAGATAAATTAGTCAAATTGTGGGATGTACAAACGGGGGATTGCTTAAAGATTTTAGATCAACACACAGATGTTGTTTGGTCTGTAGCTTGGAGTCCGGATAGTCAAATTTTAGCAAGCAGCAGTAGTGATAATTCAATTAGATTGTGGGATATCTGCTTAGGTCAGTGTCTCAAAGTGCTGTACGGTCACACTAGTGAGGTATTTTCAGTCACTTATAATCCTGATGGTTGTACCCTAGCAAGTGGTAGTCTAGATGGCGAAATCCGCTTATGGGATATTACTCAAGGTATCTGTATCAAAACTTTGCAAGGTCATGTTGGTAGGATATGCTCGGTTTGCTTCAGTCCAGATGGTAAAACTCTTGCCAGTGGAGGTGGCGATCGCGCTGTTCGGTTATGGGATGTGAGTCAACATACTTGCATCAAAATATTCCACGGTCATCAAGATTGGGTGTGGTCAGTTTGCTTTAGTTCAGATGGTCAAACTATAGCTACGGGTAGTTTTGACTCCACTGTGAGGTTGTGGAACGTGGAGCAAAGTGCTTGCGTTAAAATTTTCCACGGGCATACTAGTCAAGTGTTCTCAGTCAGTTTTAATTCAGATGGTCGAATCTTAGTGAGTGTTGGTAAAGATTCCAGCGTGCGTATATGGGATGTCAGTAAAGGTGTGTACGAGAGAACTTTAAAGGGTCATTCCAGTGGGGCGCTTTCGGTCAGCTTTAACTGTGATGATAGTATGTTGGCAGCAGGTAGTTTAGATGGTTCAGTTTGGCTATGGAATGTTGCGTCTGGGTACTCTAGTAAAATTTTACAAGGTCACACAGGTTGGGTATGGTCAGTTAGCTTTAGTCCAGATGGTTCCATATTAGCAAGTGGCAGTGATGACACAAGCATTAAGCTATGGGATGTCATTTCTGGTCGTTGTATGACAACCATGAAGGGTCATAGCAGTGCAGTAACATCAGTTAGCTTTAGTCCTGATGGTCAAATCTTGGCTAGTGCAAGTCAGGACGCAAGTGTAAAGTTGTGGTATCTTCTCAAGTATAGATGTATAAAAACATTAGAAGGACACACCAATATCATCTGGTCAGTGAGCTTTAGTCCAGATGGCAATATTTTAGCTACAGGTGGTGAAGATTACTTGGTTAAGTTATGGGATGTGGGTGAAGGTAAATCCATCGCAACTTTGCCTGGTCACACTGATGCAATCTGGTCAGTCTCTTGGAGTCGGGATGGTAAAATGCTCGCAAGTGCTAGTTTTGATGGCTCAATTCGACTTTGGGATACCAGTAACTTTACTTGCATAAAAGTGTTGGAAGGACATACGGCTGGTGTTTGGTCAGTCTGTTTTAGTCAAGATGGTTACACTTTGGCCTCCGCCAGTTTTGACCAAACAATTCGTTTGTGGGATATGAATAATTTTACTAATGTCAGAGTCTTGCATACTCATAGTAGTGGATTATCCAATATTTGCTTTAATTGTGTTGGTAGTATTTTGGTTCATACGAGTCAAACTGATGTGGTAAAGCTGTGGGATGTGGAAACTCTTGAGTGTGTAAAAACCCTGAAGGTGGATCGCCTTTATGAAGGGATGAACATCACGGGGGTGACTGGGTTGACAGTGGCTCAGCGATCGTCTTTGTTGGCTTTGGGGGCGGTGGAAGGTATGGGGTAGGTTTTATTGTTGGCAATCACTTCTCAGAGATATTTGGTGAGGGGGCGATCACACTGCGCAAGTTCCGTAAGTCCTGAATCTTTTTTATGGTGTATTTGTGTATCTATATTGTTCTCGTTGCAGTTGTTGTCGTCGTTCTTGCTGTAGTTGCTGTTCTATTTGTCTTTGTTGATATTGTTCCTGATTTGGCTTATTCATCATATTTACAACCGCAGGAAAAACAAATTTTAAAACAAGTAATCCTATCACCCAATAAAGCCAAGCAAAACTTTTTTTAGACTTCTCTTTGTTATCTTGGTTAGACATTTCCCTATTACCTTTAATCTTTGTGTTTTCTTGTTTGCAATTTATCTTTACAGATGCAAGATATAACTTTTGACCAAAGTTCAAATACAAGTCAAAATGATGTAGTAAAGCTGTGGATATGGAAACTCTTGAGTGTATAAAAACCCTGAAGGTAGATCGCCTTTATGAAGAGATGAACATTACAGGTGTGACTGGGTTAACAGCAGAGCAGCGATCAGCTTTATTGGCTGTGGGGGTGGTGGAGTGTCTTCAAGTTACAAAAACGCATCTACACAGCTTCATGTTGTAGTGATATTCAGGCGAGTCAAAAAACAAAGCGCGAACATTAATGAGATCCATTTTAAATTACAACGATAAACGTATTTTAGCGGGTGAGAACGCTTAAAAATTTGACAAATTTTTGCTAGACAAGTCAACTTGTTTAGCTGGAAGTTAACGAAGTTTTCATGCTATAGTTGTATTATTAGGGGGCTTGTTGGTATCTATTTGGATTAGAATATGTTGGAGGTTGCTGTGGTACTTGTTGATATTCATTTGGATTAGAGTATGTTGATGGTTGCTGCGGTAATCCGAAATTATAGACAGAAATAATGAGGTTGTAGAAAGCAATAATAAAGACTGTTACTGCTCCCAATAATCCCAATCCGCCTAAAACTTTTGGAGTTGTTGGAATAGTTACTGGCTCCATCTCCATCTGGGTAAAATGCTCCAGCAACATCCGATGAATGAAAATGTAACCACCGCCGACTTTTTGCAGGAAGATGCGTTCGGCCGCATAGTCAAGAAAGCGGGCATAGTTCCAAGGCATAAACCCCTTGTAGTAAAAAATAAGACGTAAGGTGAAGTGTTGAATGCTGGCAGAACCACCGAAAAAAAATCCAACACCTAGCGCTCCAAACAATCCCAGAGCCAGCCCTGTAAATAGCCCATCAAGTCCTTGACTCGACCCAATCAGTCCTCCAATCAATCCTCCAACTATCTGCAAAATTATAGATCTCCTTGCAGAGATCTGAATCCCCTGATTTGGAACCGTTTTTGTCTCTATATCTGAAATTACAAATCCATACATCGGCAGAAAAATCGACCCAATAAACACCCCAATAACCACCGCAGAAATGAACCAAACGAACAGATTAAATTGCTGTAGAGCCAGCATAATAAACAGCACTATAATCAGCCCCACAATCAGACCAATCTTAAACATCCTTATAAACTCAGATAGTGCTTTTTGCCAAGACCATTTAAGGGTTTCAACTGTTTTTATCTCTCCTCTACTCACTCCAATACCAAAAAAAATTAGCCCTCCAACCCGCTCAAAATCCATTTTTCCATTAAGGATAAGAACCAGGATCATAGCTAACACAGCAAATAGCCCACTTCCAATTCGGTAAACTATTCTTTGAGCTTGATTGTCCAACCAAGTAGGCTGCATTCGCTCAATAAGAAATACTGTTTGAGACTCCTGAGACATTCTCTGCGCTAGCCAAATCAGCCAACGTTTCACTTGAACTTTGGAATATTGCTGCTCACCCTTGCGCCTCAACATCCGTTCAATATAGGCATTGAATAGGTGCTGGCGGCGTTCTTCTAGTGAACCTGTTTGGGATAGTTCTTCTACAGTCTTGCCTTGATACGCCAAAGTCATAATGCTGAGTGTCAAAGGAGACTTTGCTAACTCTTGAAGTTCAGTATCTTCCTGCAGCAGCATTTTTACCGCTTCCAGTTGTTCACCAGTTTTATTCAAAAATCGATCAACTTGCTCGGAAGTTAATGAACAAATGTATATAGCACCTCGTAATTGTAAGCGGATAGAAAGGGCTTCATAGTCTCGGATACGGCTACAAACTACAATTTCTGTTTCCCCGTGCTCTTGCATAAATTGGTTGATAGCTTGAACGCAAGCCTCCCGATGTTCAGCCTTGACCTCGTCCAGACCATCCAGCAGTAACAGCAGTTGTTGATCTTCGATCCAAGTTTTCCCAAGCTTTTTAGAAACTTTATATTTACTATTCAGTTCCTCGACTAGCCAATTAGCAATTGTTTGCCGCTTACTTCCCCAAGAAGATAAGTTAAACATGACCGGAATCAGCCGATCGGCTGATTCCGGTCATGTTTAACTTATCTTCT
>JAJPJF010000114.1 GCA_021324415.1 Nostocales cyanobacterium Centralia_MAG_434 | reverse complement strand
TGTAGGTTTAATTTATTCGGATCATCATCAATAAAGGCAATGGGAGCAAGACCAATGTGAGGATTTCTTTGTATTTCTTGAACTAATGAAACCCCTGCATTGCCAGCGCCAACTATCAATACCCGCTCTCGTGGGTGAAGAAATTCTGTTTTTTGGTTAACTCTTTCCATAGCTTGAACACTAAAACGTAGCCCTCCGATAAAAATGCAAGAAATCAAGCCGTCAAGAAATGGTAGTGACTGTGGTAGTTGATTGATATGAAACAGAGATATGTAATAAAACGTTTCGAATAATAAGCTTTGTACTACTACCTCAGCTATTGTCAGCATTGCGATAAATGTGAGTTCCTCAACACCCGCATAACGCCAGTAGTGACGATAAAAACCAAAGCTCCAAAATATTGTTAATTTGATAGCTAAAAACAATATGGTAATAATAATTAACTCAGATTTGTACTTTTCTAAAACAATATTGCCATCAGAATGTAAAATCAGAGCTAATAATGGAGTCAAAGAAAAAATAATGACATCAACAACAAAAAAATGGCTATTTCTCAAATGCAAAAGTTTTGTCAATACTTTATTATGTAATTTTTGCCCAAAGCAGTCAGCTATACAAAATATAAAATTCATAATGGGATTTTGCACAATCAAAAAGATTGAAAATGAAAAAAATAAATATTAGATTTTCTACAATCTCAATTGTGTATTGAATTAAGCTTATTGATTTGATTTAACAATACTTATACGAGATGGCTAATATTTTTGGATTTAAGTAAAGGATAGTGTTTATGTTTTATATTTATTGATGTACTATCTGAAAAGACTTGATATTTTTGGATTTGATTCTGAATAACAATATATATAATCCAAAAAAAATTAACATTAATTTATACAATTGATTCAGTTTTCAACCTGCAACTAACACCACACTGTTAATATGGTGATCAGAATTTCCTTAGAATTGAGGAATAAAATATTTAGTGGATAACAACTTCTATTAGCTGTGAACCACCCGCTCACCTCACAGGGTGGTTTTTATTTATATTGCTTGCTAAAACCAAAGCATCAACACAAACGTATAACTAAAGTCAAACCAGTTGCATAATTTATTCACATACCACCCTTGTCATACCATAGGGTGGCTTTTATTAGCTATATATTAGGTTATAAAATAGCTCTCACTAACTATATGTAGGTCCAGTTTTATAAGTATTGACATCTAAAGAGTATTTATTGTTAGCTGTAAGAGACCACTTATAGAGTAAATCTTTAAACAACAAGACGACGCAACATAACACCAGTCATTTGCGTAAACAATAGATTTTGACAAAGAAATAATACTACACCAAATCATAGCATTAGAAATGTTGGTAGATTCATCTGACGAGCAACAATAACTTCTATGAGTTTGGGGTGACGATTTAGTGTCTCATACACAGCTTTAGCTCATCTGCGTATTATGAAGATAACCTACAGCTACCAGTTCACCCATCATACTAACCCTGTAACGACTAACTACAAGTTTATTGTCTATCGCACTCACTGCCCTGGTATTTATGACGTTATTCATGAGTTTGATGGGCTAGAAGCTTTGAACCATTATAAGGTAATTCAAGATGCTACACCAGAACGGTTACAGCAGTATCTTTACATAATTACTAAATGTACTAGATCTAGATCTATTTAAGATACCCTTCAATTTACAGCATTTTTTAGGTAAATGGAGTAGGGACACAAAGTATTGCGCCACTACAATAATCTATACCTCATCTAGTTGCAATCTGCTGTGTGATCAAAAAATATAGCAATTCTAAATCATTCATGAAAAAAGAGAAACTGAAATTCTCGTTTTTCACGAATGATTAGAATTGCTATACCATCAGTTAGGATTACGAAATAGAATTTTTGGCGTTGCTGGATTTTCAGTCTCTTGTTATAGTACTAGGTACTTACCAGCAAATAAATCTCCAGCTTCAGTTTCCAGCCCTTCCGCCATAATATCTAAGAAGATTCCTGGTCGAGTAACTTCTGATGGGTAGTAATTTGCAACTGAATTATTTCACTCAATTGCCTTAATGACTCTAGTCGCATCTGTAGAAAATTAGCGTGGGATTTAGTCATACTGCTAATGTTTTCCTTTTGCTTTTTATCCCGAAGATTACAAAAATTGGACTGATCTAATTCATGTAAAATCTTGTTAATATTTGTGTTCTTATCTAAAACATGTTGATTATTTTTCTGATTGTTTGCAATAATATCATAAAGCTGTGTTGTTTCTATCAATTCAAAACTGTTTTTCAGTATGCTGCAAGAGCACACTTCATCACTTGTTATAGCGCTTTCAATTTTAGAGAAATTTACTTCTTCGGATGTAGTTAAAATTGGCAGAATCTGTCGCTCTTGTGAAGTCTTCTGAATCGAGGATTTTGAAGATAAATCGTTGAAAAGTTTCTTGTTTTTATCACTTAAAAGTGTGGAAAGAATTTGGTTACCACCTAATGTTATAGTTTTAAAAATTGATTTGCTTTGACTAAAACTTTCTTGTGTCTCACAGTACAGTGGTGATAAGTCTAGAGAAACTCGATGACTGACGAGCTTTGCTAGGGCTTTGACAATACCAGTATGATCGTCTACACCTCTTTTATTAAGGGGTACTGTGAGGTGTTCTTTGTTCTTGAGGGTTTCACTAATCCATCTAGAACAGGTGCTTCCAGGACCTGCCTCAATAAATATTCTGCTACCATCCTCGTATACTCGGTTAATGAGCCGAGGAAAATCAAGTTGTTGGCAGAGACCTTTGGCAATGTTGTGACTAATAGAATGACTGTCGATTGCAATAGGTTTGTAAGAATAACAGTCCATCGTCATAGGTTTGTATTCTGCTGCGGAATAAATAACAGCCTCTGGGGCTTTTTGTAACGGTAAAGTTGTTAATTTAGCTATTTCTTGGTATTCAGATTGCATGGCCTCGCAGTGGAGTACATGATCGAAAGGAATGGGGAACCCATTGCATCCTAAAGTTTGAATCATTTTTAAGCAAGTTTGTGTATCACCAGCAATAACGACTTCTTTTGGCGTATTAATATGAGTTAGATACACGCGGTTTTCATGCTTCAGGTATTCTATGACCTGAGATGCTGGAGCCATGAGAATGTAGCTACTCCAAAAATCTCCAGTTGTATCATTGTGTTCTTGAGGCAATCCCCAATACTCACGGACAGCATTCTTAGGACCAGATAACCGGGTGCCAAAAAGAGAGGATGCGCTGAGATTATTAATAGCTTGTTCATAATTTACCCAGACATTTTGGGCACATATCGTACTAAGTTCGCCTAAACTGTACCCAAAAACAGATTGGGGCTGGACTTGGAAGTAATCCCGTATGATAGTAGTCAACAAAACAGCAAAAACAATTCCAGATGCAAGCATTGCCTGTGGATCGTTGAGCAATTGCTGTTCGAGGGTTTCCAGATCCCGCCTTGACAACGAATTCAAGCTTCTTGGATACAAAAGCTCTTCCTTAATTAACGAACCGAAGTGTTGTATGTCATAAGTGTATTGAAGTTTGTAAATTCTTGGAAACAAATGCAAGATATTCTGACCTATTCCAATGTAAGAATTGAATAGACCAGGATAGACGAAGGCAATGGTACCCTTTTTACCCAATGGTTTTGCCGTAAAATAGCTGCCTAAAGGAGTTTGCCAGTCGTTTCCTCCATCAAAGGCATAAGCAACACCCTTGAGGGCGCGCTGGATCTCCTGCATTAATTCATTTTTGTTGTGTCCTAGAATTGTCAATGCGTAATTTGCCTGAGAACGCTTTTGAAAATTGGCAAAAGTTTGGCTGGCAACAGCAGATAGAGATGAGCAGTCTTCGATGGTTTGTTGTAGAGTCAGTATCTGCTCTAGTAAAGCGGAGCGATCATCAGCAGCAAGCGGGAAAAGATAAAAAGGCATGTGCTCCAAATACTTATTGCTCCGTTCTTTGTCACTTGGTTCCTCCGACAAAATTAGATGTGCATAAGTCTTATCTAGTCCTATTCCGTTAATGGCGGCAACTCTCTTGGATACTGTCGGTTTTAACCACCATGACCTTGATGTGGGAGCCACATAAAAAAGGCTACCCTGCCAAACCTCTGACTTTTTAGGACCAGACCACTGGGGGGTAGCAGGAATAAACCGATGATACAAGCAGAGTGCGGTTTTGATTAAACTGGCTATTCCTGAAGCGGCATAGGTATGACCAATATTAGCCTTGACACTACCAATTGCACAGCTTAACTCGGGCTGAGGTGTTTGATAAGCCAAGGTTAAACCTCTGATTTCTGCCTCATCTTCTTGATCTACCCCACTGCCAAAAACTTCGAGATAGTTGACATCTTCAGGTTTGATTCCTGCTTCAGTAAAAGCTTTTTGGCAAGCTTGCGTTACAGCTTCAGCCATAGGCGATCGCGGGAAGTCATTGACCTTTTCGGAAGTAGCACACTCCTGTACCAAACTGATAGCGTCAATCACCGCATAAATACGGTCTTGCTCCTGCTTTGCTGTATCTAAGCGCTTTAATACAACAGCTCCAGCACCTTCACCAACCATCCAACCATTTGTGTTTCGATCATACGAGAGAGAGTTTACACCCGTGTTAATTTTTGCTAATCGGCTTTGCAACAAGACATTTTCAACCCCGCCCGCAAGATCAACAGCACCAACAAGAACCGCGTCTACTTCCTCAGCCGTAAGCAGCATGCGTGCAACTTCCAGGGCTTTGAATACGGAATTCTCTTCAGAACTTAGTGCAAATGCGGGAGCAGTAAAATCCCATAGAGTAGCAATACGACTCGCCATAATATTGGCGATATAACTCACATATTCACTGCTTTCTACTGGATGATGAATACCATCTTTAACAATTGTTTCCAGTTGAGAGAGTGTTTGTG
>JAJPJF010000089.1 GCA_021324415.1 Nostocales cyanobacterium Centralia_MAG_434 | reverse complement strand
GCCGTTCCTTCTGTTCTTGAGAAAGATGGTTTTTCGCTGGCATATGTAGTTGACGAAGGCTTAGTTACTTAATATTACATTATACAATCAAGCTGCGCAGCAGCTTAGTACGAGCTGATCCCGGATTTCTCACAAGCAGTAAAAAATCAATCTGCATGACCTGATGTGAGGCATTTTTTGATACATCATCAATCAAAATTTAGGTGCGGAGATGAATTAAGTATAAAACCGTAGTTATAAAGCTAAGATAGTTACTATTTTTTACTAGTACTAAAATCAAAATGGTCTGTTTATAAAATGTCCACATTCCAAAACAAGACTTAAGTCAACCCAAGCCTAAAGTATCATTAATTAAAAATACGTAAAAGGCAGTTTTATTTCAAATTAAGCAGTATTAGGAAGCATTTTTAAACGTTTATAAGCAGCAGCAAAGATATGTTTGTATGGACAAGAGCTAGTAATCGCAATTAAAATGCGGAGTGCGCTTACAGTAATCAAAGCTCCTAACTTCAATAATTTGGTTCGAATAGTTCCGACAGTAGCATTTTGTAATTCGGTTTTAGTTAAACATTTTTGACGCAAAGCATTCATCAAAACGTAAGCAAGAGAAGAAAACCATAAACGTAATTGATTCCCGGCAAATGTGTGGGTGCTTGTTCTATCACTAAAAAGTTCAAGTTGTTGTTCCTTAAAGCGATTTTCCATCTCCCCTCGTTTACAATATTTTTGAGTGTTTCCCACAAAATATATAAAGTGGAGCATAGCAGTATCCCCCATAATAAGTATTAAAGAAAACTTGCTCTTGATTACCATGCACTAAATCATCAGTTACATCCAAATCTAAAATAATTTCTCGTGGTTCTTTAGGGTAAGAATCTAGAAATATCTTCACAAATAAACTTTCAATGTCTTTTGGCGAGTGAGCTATTTTATGATAACGACTGTCTGCTCCCTGCTCAGAATCTTCAGGACAATGCTCAAGACGATTTAATGTACTTTTTCCTGCTAAAATGACTGATTCATTTTCTCTACCAATTCTTTTTTGCAATGCTAGTGCAAACATTGGATCATGGCGTAATTCCTCGTGGTCATTCAAGTCTTCATAACCCATAACTAGCCCATATATCCGTTGCTTAATTAAGCTTAAGAGCGAATGGTCAACTCGATTTGGCTTTCGGTAATCTTGGAAACACTGTGCAAACTGTGATGTGATTTGCAGTTTTCTGTCTATTTCAGCAATTAAGCTTAACCCTGCATCCGATATTACCTGTCCACCCTCAAAATTAACTACGACTGGGGGTGATTTTTGCTGTTCAAATTTGAACTGTTTCGGTATACGATTATCTGAAGTTGGGGTCATACCTTATAACTGCTTAAATGCTTATCCTATATACATTTTCGCAGGTTTTGACCCCTTTTTTTATCTCTTTGTGAGAAATGCGGGTGATGTATCACTACGCAATGATGCTACGATATCTGTTGCTTCTAATGGTACAACTGATGCAGGTAGCATCAATATTAGGGCTAAAGAGATTTCGATAGAGAATCAAAACCAAACTGCGCTAGATGCAAGAAGTGAAAATAGTAACAATAGTAGGAATAGAAATGGAAAGAAACGTGCTGGAAATGTATCCCTAGATGCCACTGGCTCTATTTTTATCACTGGACCAAATACAAAAGAGGTTATCTCAACGTTCGGTAATAACAATAGTTCAGGTAGTGGAGACATATCACTAAAAGCTAATGGCACAATCTCCTTAAATGATGCTTTTTTATTAACCAGTAACTTTGGAGGAGATGCAGGTAATATATCATTACAAGGGAATAAATCTATATCCTTAGCTAACAATAGCTCTCTTGTAAGCACAGCTTTTGGACAGGGGGATTCTGGCAACATCACCATAAAATCACTTGGTTCAATATCATTGCAAAATAGTTTGGTTTCCACAGCTGTTGGATCTCCTAATGCTGGACGAAATAACACGCAACTTGGCAATGCTGGTAATATCACAATCAGCGGAAAGTCTGTTTCTGTGACTGATGGAACGGAAATATCATCCAGAACTTTTAGTGGTAAAAGATCTGGTAACATTGTAATTAATGCCACTGATACTGTAAATATCTCGGGCCAAGCACCACAATTTCCACGTCCAGATGCTGATCGTGCAAATGCTTATGCTTATAGTGCATTGGCAACGAGTAGTGAACAACAAGCTGGAGATATAGCTGGCGATATTATTATTAATACGAATAGCTTACGTGTATCAGATGGTGCAACATTAAGAGCAGAAAGTAAAGGGAATTTCAGTGGTGGCAATATAAACATACATGCCAATACAGTAGAGCTAACTAGTGGTGGACAACTACTTACCACTGCCTTTAGTCAAGGTGATGCAGGTAATATTAATCTTGATGTTAAAGATCGCGTCCTTATCTCAGGTTTTAACCCAAATAAACTCACCCTATTTAACATCAAAGCTAACGCTGTTACTCAAGATGACTTGGGACAAATAGAGAATGGAGCACCTAAGTATACGCCGGAACGAGCTAAAGAAGATGGATTAACAGAAGCTCGCAAAATCTCAGATATAGGCGATGGTCCTAATAATAGTGGAATATTTGCCAACACTTCTGGGACTTCCACTGCTAAAGGCGGAGACGTGAACATCACGACTCGGCAGTTGCAAGTTCAAAATGGAGGAGTAGTGACAGTGAGCAGTCCTCAAGGACAAGCAGGTAACTTAAATATTACAGCTAAAGAAATTCGCCTCAACCAAGGAAGCTTAACTGCTGACACTGCCATCACTCGTGCTGATGAAGGAGCCAATATTAATTTACAAGACTTAAATTTATTGTTATTGCAAAATAGCAGTAGTATTTCTGCCAAAGCAAGCGGTAATGCCAAAGGTGGGAACATTACCATTAATGCAAATCAAGGTGTTGTAGTTGCACCATTTGGACAAAACAATAATATTATTGCCAGTGCCTCTTTTGGTGAGGGTGGTAACATCACAATCAATACCCAAGGAATCTATGGATTCACTTTAGGGCCTAGAGTACTAGGAAACGTGACTAACAACATTAATGCTAGCTCCCAATTCAATAACCCTGGCACTGTTACTATCAACACACCAGAAGTAGATCCTAGCCGTGGTTTGATTATCCTACCTACAGTTGTAATTAATGCCTCCAATCTCATAGCATCTAGTTGTGGAGCCTTTGCTCGTAATGGCGGTAGTCAATTTATGTTCACTGGACGTGGTGGTTTGCCTCCTAGCCCTGACCAGCTCTTAAGTAGTGATACAGTCTGGTCTGATACTCGACTACCAAATATTGCAAGTAGCGAAAATCATGCATCTGCAACTATCACTCCACATATTTTGCCGCAAACAAAGGATCATATTGCCATCTCCCCTGCCACTGGCTGGGTGTTCAACGATAAAGGTGAAGTGATCTTAGTTGCAAATACTGGTGAGACTCCATACAGTCTCAAATCTCAACCTGCTAGTTGTATGAGACAATAAGTGTAAGTAGGTTGTTGAAAACAAACAATTATTTATTAAGGCCGGGCATAG
>JAJPJF010000459.1 GCA_021324415.1 Nostocales cyanobacterium Centralia_MAG_434 | reverse complement strand
GCAACTCTTGCCAGTGATGGTCAGTCTTTAATAGAACAAAATAAGCGCATTTACATCAATACCCAAGGCGCTGCTCATACCTCTAAACATGGCGTCCCTTGTATTGCAAAAGAAATTCAAGAGAGATTACCTCATCTCAAAGTTTTAGACATTAATCGCCAAACTTTAGGTTTTTCAGATCACGCAATCAATAGTAGTGAAAATCTAGATTTGAATTCCATCATCAAAAACTATGACATCATAGTCGCTTCCCCTTCTTTAGAGACAGGATACAGCATTGATGATCTACCCGCATCTCAGTTCGATAGTGTGTGGTGCTTCGCCCCAGGAGTCGATAGTCCCAAAAACGCACTCCAAGGTATAGAGCGCGTGCGGCAGCGCTGCGAGCGCCATGTCTGGGCTGCAGAAAGGGGAATGGGGGAATGTGGAAAGACCGATAGTCTGCAGCTGATCAAGGAACTATTGGATAGACAAAGCGCTCACAAGGAATATCTTCGTAGCATCATCTGCTCTGATACCTTGATGACCAGCATAATTCCCCTTAAAACCTGGGCAGACTTGCAATCACGAGTTAATGCTGAACGTGAAGTGTATCGTGCTTACATACAGCTTGAATTATCTAAGTACTACAACCTGATTGAACTAGACCCTATTGGCAATAAGGACTATCTCAAGGCATTACGCGAAAAAAATAAAAAACTTGTCGAGCAGTGTACAGAGGATGAAGTGAAGCGACATTGGGAGGCCAGAGATCTCACTCCCGAAGAATTTGCTGAGCTTAAAACCCGAACTTTACTCACAGCTGCTGATACCTATGCCGTTCAGAAGCACGAAATTTTCGGGCGATATGGTCTTATCTCTGAAGAAATCATTAAAGCTGACATCGAAGGCATGTACCCAGCAATGCGAACCTTGTACAACATCACCGATGGCTTTGAATTTCTCGAAGGCCGCGATCGCACTGAGGCATTGGAGAATGTGCAATATAACAAACACTTAGGCAAGAAAACAGTCTTTCTCCCAGACTTCGCCAAAGGCTCTGACAGAACTTGTAAAGCCAAACTCTTAAGAGATGTCAATTTACTAGGGTTAGTTGAAGACTTAAAAGACAGATTTTTCTCTTGTAAAACTGATGCACTTCAAAACTTCCTTACCCACTGCAAAGAGTATGCACCAGAATTTGAGCGGCACCTACATATAGATGTTATTAAAGGAGAAAAGTCCCCGATTGTCTTGCTCAGACAACTCTTAGAACTAATTGGCTATTCAACCATACAAGTGGCTCGCACCAAAAAACACAGATTCTTTGTGTTGCACTCTTCGCTTCCATCAAACATGAATGAGATTTTTGCTCTTTGGCTAACACGAGATCAAGAGCGTGTCGCTAGGGAATTAGCACAAGTCGAAGATGACCGCTCCTGGCAGTGGCATCCAGCAGATGAGCACACAGGGGTGACAAAAACCTATATAAATAATATTGAGGATGTCGTCACCGCAGAAGTCGTCACCGCAGAAGCTGTCACCCCAGTTATGGACCAAGACTGGTTAAGCAATGAAAATAACGAGGTGACAAAAACCTATATAAATAATATAGAGGAAGTCGTCACCTCGGAAGTTGTCACTGCAGAAGCCGTTATCCAGGTAGATGAATCCATCCGTACATATGATCCTGCTTTTAGTGCTTCTAATTACGATGTGAACGAGCCACATTTATGGCAGCGGCGCTTGAACCGAGCACAACTACTGGGCGATGAGGTAATGCGTAGGGTCTACCAGTGCCTGCCATCGCAGATTTTGAATACTGTTTGGTCTGGTTTGACAGCAACTATCCAAAGAGAGTATTACCGAGTATTTGGACAGGCAATATCGTGAAATCATCTTATTTGTGGAAAACTAATTCAGTTAAACAATAACCTCTGAGAGAATACAATTGTACTATGTACTGGATGCGATCGCTACCCACCTACTCCAACCCTGGTAACTCCAGCTGCACTGACTCTGCATCTTGCTGTTTCGCCTTTCCCCTGCCTCGTCCTCCAGTCTTACCTGTAGACTTCTTAGGCGTCTTAGCTGAGGCTTCTAGTTTGGCACGTTCTGCACGAATGCGTTCTAGCAGGACAAATGCAGGTTCATCGTTGGGGTCTTGGCGAATCAGTTCGCCACGAAAGGCTTTGGTGAGGATGGATTGGTCTAAAAGCGATGTAGTTACCCCTAAATCATTGAGGATTGTATTAATTTGATTTATTTTGTCAAATTGAACTTTAATTCTCTTTAAGATTTCTTCTTGTTCTATTCTCGAAGGAACTGGAATTATTAAATTACGTAATATCTGACCATTGATTCCCGGTCGTGTTTGACCTCTAACTTGTTCTTTTAGTTGACTCTTCACCTCCACACTTCCTCGAAGTGCATTCATCATAAAATACGAATTTATTATTTCTTGTTCTGGAGATATTCGATAAACGTGCTTGGTTATAATTGCGGTTTCAATATCTGACGGTACAACACAGCAACGTCCTACAGTTGACATAACTGTAATCAAAACATCAAGAGGGCGCGCTGTATATTTTTCAAGTTCCTTATATTTTTCGGAGCTTATTCTATTTTCTCGCCCCAAAGAAAAGCTTCCATCCAGAACGTTATCAATGCCAATTGCCAAAATACCCGTGTTTTGAAATTCGGAATGTAGTAAATTACTACCAAAAGGACCACTTTGGAGTGAGCGTGGAATATCAGAAGCAAGTTCTTCTAACTTAATCCAATACCACCCATCTGGTAGATATGGAAAATCTTGCTGTTCTATTGAGGATGGTTCTTCATATTTAGTTTTCCACCTATCATCCTTCGGCACTTTACCACTCGCCCTCATCTTCTCCAGTTCCGCTTCTTCCCAACGGTGGCGACGTTCTGCACGAATCTTCTCCAACAAAACTGATGCAGGTTCAACATCTGGATTCTTCTCCCGCCAATCAGCAGTGAGGTCGCCACGAAAGGCAGCGGAGAGGACTGATTGACGGAACTGGTCTAAGAGGGGAGGAATTGCCTCAAGCGCCTCCTTCACCCGCTGACTCCTAGCTCTCAGCGCTTCAATTTTGGCAACGATGCGGCGTTGTTCGTTGAGGGGGGGGAGAGGAACTTGATATGCGCCTACGTTTGTTGCCGATAAATTTGGTTGAGCAGAGCCATTGTCATATTTGGAAATCTCGTTTTTCCCATAGGGGCTAATGAGAAAATAGTATAGATATTTTGAGTTTTTCTTTTGTAAAGGTCGAATAATAACCAGAGAAGATGCTATTGCCCCTTTCTCTATATTTGTAACAAGAGCAATTTTGCCTAAAGAACCTCTAATGCAATATAAGATATCATTACACTGGATTTTACCATTACTTAAGAGAGTGAAATGTTCCTCAGTGATGTAGTTCATATCTGAACAATCAATATGTCCATCTACTAGATGACCTGCGTTTATGAATGGGATACCACTTTCTGAAAATGCACTTTTTGATGGATAGTTTTTACCTCGATCACCATTAATTAAAAAACTAACCTCACTTAGATTAGCCCAAGCCCACCCTTTCGGTAATTCACTCACGCTTCTGCCTCCTCTTGCAGATTCTCACCCTCCAACAACAGCGTCAACGCCTCCATCTCTTCCATCGCCGTCTGCAACTTCACCATAATCTCTGCGGCGATCGCCTCCGGTTCTGGCAGATCATCCCCAGAATGCAGACTCTCATCCCTCAACCAAGTAATATCAAGATTTTCCCCTCGCTTAGTGATCGCATCCCGTGTAAAGCAGCGCCACCGTCCCGACTCCCCTTGATCAACGCGCTGGCTTCCCCCATTTGGGTCATCCCCATAAGCTAACTCAAAAGGTTGAAAATGCTCTTTTGTCAAAGGTGTACGCTTCCCAAATGCAGGCATATTGGTACGCATATCATAAATCCACACCTGCTTAGTATTCCCCTTGTCCGTCTTCCCCCGTTGAAAGAATAGTACATTAGTTTTTACACCTTGGGCATAGAAAATACCCGTAGGCAACCTGAGAATTGTGTGTAAGTTACACTTATCCATCAAGTCTGCCCGAATGCTACGTCCCTGAACGTCTTCAAACAACACGTTATCTGGTAACACCACCGCTGCCCTACCTTCTGGTAACAAACTGCGGTAGATGTGTTGTAAAAATGCTAACTGTTTATTAGAGGTGGGAAAAGTGAAATCATCCCTAGTAGGCAACCCACCACCTTTTTTGGTTCCAAACGGGGGATTAGTGAGAATGACGTTAGCTTTTGGCAGTTCTTGCCCATCACTCGAGAGGGTATCACCCAAACTAACAGCCCCCTCAATACCGTGTAGCAACATATTCATCAACAGCAACCGATGGGCATCCTGTACCAATTCAATTCCGTAAAATGCTTGGTGTCGTTGAAAGGACTGCTGTGCTTCTGTTAGGTCAAATAAATCATCTGTATACTGCTTGATGTAGCGATCGCTTGCAATTAAAAACCCGCCGGTTCCTGCTGCTGGGTCTTGTACCAATTCCCCTGGTTGGGGTTTAATCAATTCCACCATGCAATCAATCAAGGGACGTGGTGTAAAATATTGCCCTGCACCGGACTTTTTCTCACTGGCGTTCTTTTCTAATAGTCCCTCATATAAGTCACCCAAACCTTCTTGTTTGGCAGAGTACCAGTCCAACTCATCAATGCTTTGTACCAACTTCTTGAGGATACGTGGTTGCTTGAGGGCAGTTTGAGCATTGGCAAAAATTGCCTGCACCCGTGTCGAACTGCTAGAACCCAACTCCAGTAGGGTAGTGCGATAAAAGTTTAGTTGTTCAATACCATCCTTTGCCACTAAATCTCCCCAGCGATACCCTAGGGGCAATTGGTCTTCTACTCCTGTCTCCTGTGCCATCTTCAGAAACAGCAAGTAAGTTAACTCGGTCACATACTGGAGATAAGTTATACCATCATCCCGCAATACATGGCAAAGATTCCAGAGTTTTTGAACAATATCGTTTGTCGCGTTCACCTATATTCTTCTAACCAAAAAGTATGACAACATCGTTTTGAGATTGTAGCGGATTTAGGGTAGTTACCCAACATTCTTCCATAACTCCTCATTAATCTGGATTAAAATCTCCTCCAAACGTCCATCAAATGTTTTATTAAGTCGCCTAAAACCACCTTGCGCTTGAAATTCACCTTTATTTAGGGCTTCCTTATCTACAATCGTTTCTACTTTGAGTTGTTTGCTAATGCGTTCTAACCATTTGCGTTGGGGAGTTGTCCAAGATTCAGACGCCAGAATTTTGGCGATCGCTCTATCAACTCTTTGCTCATAGGGAATCAAAGCGTCACCCAAGGCAGCTTGACGGATAAACCCAACAATGGAAGCTGCAATATCCACATTTGTCATTTCCCGCCATGCCACCTGCAATTGCTTATCTGAGTAGCCATGAGCGTCTAACAGTAAGCGTAACTCCTTAAGTTCGGCTCTAGTCAAATCACGAGGGCGTTGGGTAACAACTATCAGGGCTGGAATCTTGTTCATATTTTCTAACAAAAATGCTTTGAAGCCATCCAAGTAATCTTCTGGCTTTTGAGCATTTCCATAACCTCGTTCTACAGAACGTAGTTCATCAGGATGACGGGAGATGAGCAGGGGTTTGGCTCCCCCATCTTTAATATCTAAAATTTCTGCGATCGCAGCCCGTTGGCTAAACCACTCCTTAAGTTGCAAAGGATCGGACTCACGCAGGTGTTCAATCATATCTTGAACTGGCATTCCCGCCGCAGCCTGAATCGCTTCTTGGCTGTCGTCACTCAATCTTGAGCGCTTGCGTTGGAGTTTAGCAAGCAGTTGGTCTACAATTTCACCTGCTACTGTTGCATCTTGGGTTGAAGATAACTCATTTACCAGTTGGCTAAAAGAAATATTGGGTCTTTTTGCAACGGGTTTCATTGTCGATACGGGTGCGATCGCCTCGTACAAGTTCACCGCGTCAAAGATGCGAAATACCTCCTTACCTATATTGTCACAGCGACGGGTAGCCCGACCAACCATCTGTTCGTATAGTATGCGTGAATTGACACGACGAATAAATACAAGGTTGCAGATTGCGGGTACGTCGATCCCTGTGGTGAGTAAGTCTACCGTGACAGCAATCTTGGGATTGGCTTCGTTGCGGAATCGACGAATCAACTGCAATGGTTTATCAGCATTCCCTGTAATCTTTAACACTGCATCATCGTCAACACTACCATACTCTTGTTCTAGGGCGCGTTTGAGTAAGTCAACCACAATATCAGCATGAGCGTCAGTTACGCAGAAGATGAGCGTTTTTTCATCAAGTGAAGGGTCGATGTGTTGGGCGAGATATTCACACACCACCCGATTAAACTCTTCGGTGATGACTTGCCTGTTGAATTGTTCTACTTCAATTCTGACTTCATCTGGAGCATGAACCAAATCAAGTTGGCCAGTTATGGGGTCAAAGAACTCCATTTGGTCTCCTGGTCTCCACACTATACCTTCTTCAGATAACTTGGTACGAATGCGGGTGGGTGGTTCATGGTCAATGAGCCAGCCGTCAATCACTGCTTCTCGGTAACTGTAGGTGTAGACGGGTTCTCCAAAGATTTGGGAGGTGTGCAGCGCTGGGGTTGCCGTTAGTCCAATTTTTACGGCGTCAAAGTGGTCTAGCACTCGCCGATACTTGGAGACATAATCGTCGAAGTTGCGGAAAGTGAGTTCTGTGTCGCTCAACTCCCGGTCTAGCAAATAACCCCGGTGACATTCATCCACTACAATACAGTCGTATTGGTCGGCAGTGGGAATAGAAGTGATATCGCTCGGATATAGGATACGTTTGACAAAGCCTTGTACAGTCGAGATATGAACTTTTGTGTCTCGGTCTGGTACAGCGTCCTTCAGTTCTTTAATGTCAAAAATGTCTGCAAAGGTTTGCAGATTCTCCATCCGCGTCTCTTTAAAAGCATTGGTCGTTTGTTCTCCCAACGCTGTGCGGTCCACAAGAAACAGTATGCGGCGAAAACGTTTGGTTTTCAGCAGGCGATAGACCAGGGCAATACAAGTTTTGGTTTTTCCTGTACCAGTCGCCATTGCTACTAAAAGTTCTCTTACACCTTGTGATAGTTCTGATTCTACTTTCTTAATTGCTTTGATTTGGTATTCCCGCAGTTTCAAGTTATACTCAAAATTCTCTTGGCAGAGCAGTTGATGTGCTTGTTCTACATCCTGAGATAAAGTATCAATTAGACCTTCGGGACTGTACCAAGTGGGAAGGGGACGGCGGAGATTATCAGGACGGCGCAGGTCACAAAACCAGATCCCGCTTTTAGTACGCAACTGCTGTAGAAACTCTCGTCCATTTGTTGCGAAGACAAAGGGGACTTTATATTCACCCCAAGGTCCAGCGGGTAAAATCTCATCACCCGAAACTTGAAAACCACGACTGTAGCGCTTCGCCTGGTCAATGGCTCCAGAAACATCTTTTCTTTGACGCTTAGCCTCAACGACTGCCACAATTTGAAGTCCCACAAATAATGCATAGTCAGCACGTCCATCATTAGTGGGCCATTCTGCGATCGCCAAATTCTTACCTTTTTGGGGACGAGTGCCATCGGGATAGGTCAGTTTTTGAGAATCGACTTCCCAGCCCGCGGCACGGAGTTGACTATCAATCAGACGGCGTGTTTCCCGTTCATCTAGATCAAGATTTTCTTCTTGCTGCTGTGCTTGTTGGATGGTTTCTCTAATTGTCTGTGCGGGTTGTTGTTCAGCACTGGCTTGAATGGCAGCTAAACGTTCTAAGGCTTCTTGCGCTTGCGCCTGGGCTTGCTGCAACAATTCTTCAGTAGAGAGTCGCCTTTGTGCTTCTTGTTGTGCAGTAATTTGTGCTAACTCGGCTGCGGTACGCTGTGTATTTAATTCAAAGCGCAGTTGCTCTAATTCTTGCTTTAGTGATGAGGTTTCTACTTTTGGATTTATAGGCGGGACAAATGGACCAGGATGGAAATCATGATTTTTCGTGAATACCCGCTGAAACCAAATACCCAGAGAGTGAGCATATTTAAGATTACTTAGGGCTGTTCTTTGATCACCTGCGAGAGTGTGTGTTGCATCATTCCCCTCGCGGCGTAGTTCGTCAAATAAGCGGTAGACCTTTCCTTGAACGACACCTTTATCTTGTAAGCGACGTAGTAAGTCAATTTGCCGTTCATCAGAAACATACAGTCTTACCTTAGCTGCTGTTAACTGTGCCAAAAGTTCGCCAAACTGACGCAGCTTGATTAGGCAAGTGTTGGGGTCTTCGCTGAAATACTTTTCTGCCAAAGCACCCAGTTGCACCAGCTGTGGGTCGTGAGTTGCTAGGAATCCAAAGTTTGGCGATGTTAGCATGTCATTTTATCTCCCACAACCAAGGCTCAACATATCCTGAGTTCGTCAAATACTTCACATACAAACCATTTTTGGATGCTCTTCATCTAGCAACTTCCCTTCTTTTTTCTCATTGCCGCAGTCAACTCGCGTGTGTCTTTCAATGCATGTAAATCTAGACTATGCTAACTTATACAATGTAATATGTGATGTCTACTATATTGTTTTTTTGATGAAGCTGGATTTTTTATTCAGTAAAGTTACTGATCGCTGAGGATGGCGATCGCTACTGATGATGCTTTTGTAAAAGCAATGTAGTAACTGTATACCAAAACTTTTTTAAAATTTGAAAGTCTTATAGGCTATAGCTAAAGGCGTGTGTGAAATTGTTCAAAGGATGAAGAGTAGGGTTAGCGATACAACTGGCGATTGCATGCAGGCGCTGGCCCCTTGGGCCAATCAACTTCGCTGCTGGGCTTTGCCCAATTGCTCTTTGGGCAGTGCGCTCCGCGTGATTGCCTTCCTATAACAAGCGATTGCCCTCTCGCACAGTGCCTGCATGCAATCAGACTCTTGTAAGGAGAGTTTTCCTCTGTCCTTCAACTATTGTGACAACACAACTTCTGCTGGCTCCTTACGCTCTAAAATCGCACGTACTTCAGTTTCATGGGTAAAACTCCAAGTTGTGAGAGCATCAATGACTGGAGCAAGTGTTTGACCTAAATCTGAGAGCCGATACTCCACTTTTGGAGGCATGACTGCATACATAGTACGAATGATCAAACCATCATTTTCTAGCTCCCGTAATTGCTGAGCAAGCATTTTATGGGTAATAGAAGGCATCTCACGTTTAAAGCCGCTATAGCGTAAAACCTTGAAGTGGTGAAGTTTCCAAAGAATACGCGGTTTCCACTTCCCTGACATCAAAGCAAGTGCAGCATCGACTGGACACATCATATAGCGTTTATGTGATGTCATTCATACTTTCCTTTTTGAGAGTATCTTCCAAAAAAGTGCATTATTGACACAATGATAGCAGAAGAATAGATTGATGTTGAGAGTCCGGACCTCACTGTAATCAATCAACTATGGAGCACATCCATGAGCCTAAGCAAAGTTTTTCTGTATGCTGAGGTACAAGTATCAGTACCGTTCAGCCCACTAGATTGGCATGCGGTCAACGCCGAGATGAAGAAGGAGAAAGGACTCTTGACGAAGACTTGGCTGAGTGGTGTTAACACAAACACGGTAGGTGGTTTCTATGAGTTTGACTCCGTTGAAAACGCAAGGGCTTACGCCGAGGGGTTTCTCGCACAGACAGCAAAACATGTGGGGGGCAGTCTTACGGTCAAGCTGTTTGATGGAGATGTGGTTGCACAAGCCAGCCGCGATATGGGATCTCCTCACTATAGCCAACATGACTTTCAAGTTTTTGGGGAGATCCAAAAAAATAAATGAAAGCGCCTTATTAAAACAAATCACCGACTTTACGGGGTAATGACGCATTGTCCCCCTCAAAAATGGGGAGGCTTCCAAGCCCCACGATTCATCATGAGGTAAACAAATCAATAAATAAAGCCTCCCCATTTTTTTGTCCCAAGTGCGAAGCCTAAAGATCTTTAGTGTTCATCTCCTGCGTAGATCCACAACGGCTCAGTTTTACCTGCTCGCGCAAATCCACACTTTTTGTAAAATTCAATGGTCTCAAAGTCTGCAACTAAAATGTGTTGATGGAAATCTTGATAGCGAGACATTAAAATCGTCATAATCTGCTTACCTATACCTTGCTTTTGGTATTGGGGTAATACAAGTAAGTGAGGATAATAAACAACTAGAAACTCATCAGAAATGGCATTGCCTAGACCAACTAATTGATCGTTATCCCATGCAGAAATTAAAGAATGGGAATGCATAAGGGCATTGTAGAGTTGTTCTGGTTTGTCAGCACTTGACCAATTATTTGCTTTGTATAAAGTCAGAATGCTGTTGCGCTCAATATCACGGCTTTCTTTATACGTAATTAAAGTCTTATCCATATCTATTTTATTAAAAGATGTGATCTGACCTGTGGTAGCACTTGGCGAGCACCAGATCTGCCGGACTCAAGCCCAATTGCATGACTCCTGTAGCAAACGAAGTAAACATTAACAACCAGATTTTAAGGTAATTCCTGGTACGGATTTAACCCATTCACCTATATAAGAAGATAAATCTAGTCCAACGGCTTTAGCTGCTTTCATCAGAGTTTCTATGGGGACACCTTTGGGTTCCTCATTTTCAATACGGCTAAAATTAGCTCCGCTCATACCAG
>JAJPJF010000010.1 GCA_021324415.1 Nostocales cyanobacterium Centralia_MAG_434 | reverse complement strand
CCCCTTGTCCCCCCTGTCCCCCTTGTCCCCCTACTCCCCCCACCGTGCTGGTAGACTGATCAACAACAGATGAATCCTGCTTCGGGATTGAGATTTCCATAGAATTCACCTTAGATGGGAAGCACATCTGGAAAAAAATCCCGCAACTGACCAAACCACCAGCCGATAATTTTTGCAATCGAGTTCTTTGCCGCAGATATTGCTTCACACTCAATTCAATCACACCTGCACTTTTTTAGTTATATTTACTGGGTCAAAAGTTGCTGTTCTGTTTCTTGTTTAACAGCAGAGCCTTGAGTACCAATTTGAATTAGTTCTACTTTATACCCATTGGGGTCTTCTATAAAAGCAATCACTGTAGAACCATGTTTCATGGGTCCTGGTTCCCGCACAACTTTTCCCCCACGATTTTTAATTTCTTCGCAGGTAGCATAAATATCATCCACTCCCAGGGCAATATGACCGTAAGCATTGCCTAATTCATACTTTTCCACACCCCAGTTGTAGGTGAGTTCTAACACAGTGTGATCACTTTCTTCACCGTAGCCAACAAAAGCGAGGGTAAATTTTCCTTCTGGATAATCTTTTCGCCGCAGTAACTTCATTCCCAAAACTTCACAGTAAAACTTCAGCGACTCTTCAAGATTGCCAACCCTTAGCATTGTGTGTAGTAAGCGCATATTACCCCCTGTTTCTGATTGACAGATATCTCTGTCAACATTTTACTGACCGATGACAATTTAGGGGATACTCCAGAATGTATAGAGTTGTGATAGCAAATACAATCTCCCTTCACAGTAGCTGCAAAGGTGAAAACAACACTAAAGACATCCGAAAATTTTATGATCTTATGATCCAAGCAAACTAGTAAGGTCAATAGCTCCATATACTCCAATGATGCTGAAAGGCTGTACCCCGTATGTCAGAACAAAGTCCTATTAAAGTACTCTCCGTCAGTGAAGTAGCTAGAGAACTCGGCATAACAAGACAAAGAGTTCACGATCTAATAAAAAATGGGCAGATTATAGCCCACAAACTAGGACGTTTTTACTACGTAGAGCAAGCAGAGATACAACGCTATAAAGATCAACCTGTTGGCAAACCTTATCAGCGACGTACCACAGCATCGTCGCCTAACTCTATTGACATTCGTCAATAGAATGTTACTATCGTTAGATAAGTGTTTAGGTTTAGTAAAGCAGAGAATACCTCAATGACACCTGTTCGTCTCATACCATCTTTAACTGTCACTAATCAGAAATTAATTGAGGTTTATCAAAGCGATTACGGCATTCTCTACCAGGGAGATTGTCTCAACTTTTTAAACGCTATTCCTGATGCTTGTGTTGATGTTGTATTTGCCGATCCACCTTTCAATCTTGGTAAAGACTATGGCAAAAATGTGAACGACCAGAGGCAAACTGAAGATTATCTAACATGGTCGAAACAATGGATCAGTGAGAGTATTCGTGTAGTAAAACCAGGTGGAAGTTTATTCATTTTTAACTTGCCAAAATGGTGCATTGAGTACGGTGCATATCTCAATAAACAAGGTATGCTTTTTCGTCACTGGATTGCATGTAGAATGCCTAAAGCTTTTCCCCGTGGCAAAAGAATGTCTCCAGCTCACTATGGACTGCTTTACTATACAAAAGGAGAACCAGCAGTTTTCAATAAAGTTTACACACCAATTCAAGTTTGTCGACACTGTGGTGGAGAAATCAGAGATTACGGTGGACACCGCAAGAAGCTAAATCCCCAGGGTATTAACTTAATGGATATTTGGGATACTCCTGAAGATGTTTGGGAAGATGCTTCATATACCGATAACCCTGAGGAAACTTTTTGGAATGAGCTTGAAGAAATGTGGGCTGATATTCCACCAGTGAGACATCGTCAACACAAGAAAAGGGGAGCCAATGAATTGGCTCCCATTATGCTTGAACGAATCATTGCCATGGCATCAAATCCAGGACAAATAGTGATTGATCCGTTTGGTGGCGCTGGTACTACATTTTATGCTGCAGAGAAGTTACACCGATATTGGTTAGGTACAGAAATTGGAGATATTGAGCCAGCAATTCAGCGGCTAACTGATTTAGCAAATGGACATTTGGAAGAATGGGAATCGGCAAGAGGAAAGAAGAAAGTTAAAATTAAACAAGCAACCTCAACACAATTAGATTTATTTTCATATAAATAAAAACACAAAATATAACTTCTCTAAATTAAAGCACGTCCATCTGTTCCTTTTATGATCTTTGGGACGCTATTATCTTTAGCATCATATTCAACTACAAATATTTCTAAAAATCCTTCATTTATATTCACTGCCCGCCACACATCAAAGTAAGGTTCTAATTCATCATAATTTCCAATTCTGTCAGTGAGATAAGTATATAAGTTACGACTAGGAAGTACTAAAGCTGAACCTAAAAAAACCCCGCGTAACATTCCTAAAACTAATTTGTTTACTGCTCGATGACTCGAAGAAATGTTTCCAGTCTCCCATTCAAGCGCAAACAGATGCTTATCTAAAACTTTCGTTGCATCTACTCGTCCTGGTGCTTTAGTTGCATACGTAATTTTGGTTTCAAGTTGCCAACCATAAATTTCCTTAAGAGCCGCCATACAGGCATTTTTCATGGGCTTTACACCGTTACCATGTAGACTGGGATTAATTGTAAAAGTTGATGTACCAGGAGGCCAAACAATTAACTCAATAGCACGACGAATCTCGTTTTGGATCACAGCCCACTCTTGGGACTCACGAAAGTTCCCCCGATTAATTAGTGAGACTTCTTGTAGAATCTTCACGTTTTCATTATCCCTTCTTAGACTTAAGCAATCCTGAGATAGCTTAGCAGGATGTGCTCAGATTAGATCTTGTATCAGGGACAAAAACTAAAACCAGGTTTCGTACGAACGGCTAAACGTAAAAACCTCAATTTCTTGTACAGCAACGCCTACCATTTCACAAAATCTTTGTGAATTAGATACAAATCCTTTCCCTTGTAAGCGGGGAATGGCGAGTAGAGCATGGGGCATAGGGTATAGTGTAGAATCTTATTCCCTTGTCCCCCTTGTCTCCCTTGTCCCCCTTGTCTCCCTTGTCTCCCTTGTCTCCCTTGTCTCCCTTGTCTCCCTTGTCTCCCTTGTCTCCCTTGTCTCCCTTGTCTCCCTTGTCTCCCTTTTCTCCCTTGTCT
>JAJPJF010000524.1 GCA_021324415.1 Nostocales cyanobacterium Centralia_MAG_434 | reverse complement strand
TTTACTCCTTGTTCCCCTTGTGCTCCTAGTCTGCCTTGTCCTCCTAGTCCCCCTTGTCCTCCTAGTCCCCCTTGTCCTCCTTGTCCTCCTAGTCCCCCTTGTCCCCTTGTCCCCCTTGTCCCCCTTCCCTAGTCCCCCTGTCCTCCTCGTTGCCAGTTAGGGATATCTTTGTCTAAGGTCCGCTTTTTCTGGGTTTTGTCTTTTTGCTTTTAGGGGTTTGTGATTTTTGGATTGGAGGTTTTGGTAGATTTTTATGAGATGTAGCAAATTCAGCTATAAATTCTTCAGGGGTGTTCATATGCGGTTGTGCGATAGCTAGACGCAAAAACTCTTGCCAGACTTCTTTGCTGAGTAAGTTTAAAGCAGCTTGATCATTGTGAATGGCGATCGCGCTGATAACTTTACTCCATCCTTCTCGCAAAGATTCGATAAAAGTCTCTTCTAAAGAAAACCGACTAAGCAAAGACAGTGCAGATGTCAAGCTTTGTGCATCAACTGGTACCTTTTTTGACCTGAGTCCTTGAAGTACGACATTCAACCACACAGGAAGAAGTTCTAGCCAGTTATTCTGCTGTAAGGAGGTAAGTGCCATATCTTCCATATCTAGAGCACCCCAGATACACAAAGCCTCTGTAGCTAGTTGAAAATCCGGCTTTTGTACAGCATCATTCCATAATTGCTGAGCATAATTTTTGAAGCGATTGGCAATACATCCGTAGGCTTCTTGGATTTGGTCACGACTTGTGACTCTATAGACTAACTCACCTTGTGGCAAATAGTCGCCTTGATAAGAGAGCCAATTATAAGAGCCGCAAAGATAAATTTTCTGATCCACTATCACTTCTTTAACATGAGAATCTCCAAGAGAAAAAACCTGTACAGCCGATAAACCCTCGGGAGTTTTTATTGCTCGTAGTTTTGCTTCTACATCTGGTGTTAGTGGTGAAATACCATATCCAATCAAAATCCAAACCCCTTGTTTAGCCAATTTTTCAAGCATTTGAAGAAATTGTTCTTCCACAACTGCCTGATTTAGGCAAGGCGAATAAATAAGAACTTGGTGCTGGGCAGAACTGAGAATGTCTTTAAAAGCTTGAGTAACTTCTCTATCAGGTAACAGAACTACTTTAGATGATATAGAAGTTTTTTCTTGTTCTGCACTCTTTTGTCTTGCTGTTTTGATCGCCTGCTGTCGAATTTTTTCAATTCTAGCCTCAATTTCTAAGTTTTTCTGATTAAGAGTTGCTTCCTCTTGTAAGGGTTCATCTGACAACTTACATATTTTTTTTAAAGAGACTTGACCTTCTGCTTGTAGTTCTTCCAACCACTTCGACGCCGATTCTAAGATTTTCTTTCCACTTCTGACTTGGAGAATTAATTTGTCTTCTAAAGAATTAAAAAAAACGAAAAGCGATATTGTTTTCCAAATTGTTTCATATGGAGCGATCGCCTTACATGAAGTGACAATCTTACCTTCTTCTGGTACATGAAGTGCTAAACCTGAAGCTTGAATAATCTCCTGTAGTTCCTCAAGCGGTAACGAAGAAATATCGATTCCTGTGTTAGGAATACTTATAAAGTCTGCTAAATCAGGCAAGTTTACTAGTATGTTCTCTAAAGGCTCAGCCTGACAGGTAAGTTTTTCACATAAAGGGTCTGCAATAATATAAACTTTTACAGAGTATGGAGGTTGGGGAACCAATCCTTTTTCATAGAATAAACGTCCTTCAGGTGTAACTGAAATCGGTGAGGATACTGTTAGAGTTTGTAATGCTTGCAGAGTTGCGATCGTACTGCGTACAAAGACAGGATCAAGTCCGAGGACAGATGCTAATTCATCCTCTGTAGGCGAAGGAAAAATTTCAAGACCAGCGCGGATGATAAACTCTTCTAGGACATTGAAATGGCGTGATTGCTTGACGGTTAATTCTATTAAAGACTGACGCAAACGATAGCGAAATTGATGCGCTGCCAAAACTGATAAACCAGGATTTTGTCCTTCAATTTCGTCCCCTAGCTTCTGTAAGTGGGGGTCAATTGATTTAAAAGAGGATGCAAAAAACATCCACAGAACCTCCATAACGACAACTTTAAGTCAATCGGCGAGAATAGCTGGGCGTGGGACAAGGGGGACAAGGGAAGGGGGATAAGGGAGACAAGGGAGGCAAGGGAGACAAGGAGGACAAGGGAGACAAGGGAGCAGAGGGGAATACTCTATACTATGCCCCATGCCCCACTCCCCACTTGGTATAGTTCCAGCAACAGATGCATAAAATCGTTGCATTCGATACAATTTAGGAGTTATGAAGAGCCGAGGGAATTTAAAGTGGTGCTATTGAAAGGCTTTGAGGTTGAGATGTACACTGGCAAGCCTAGTGGTGATGTCGTCGGTCTCTCTGATAAAATTGTGGAGTCTTTGGATGGATTTGAGAGGGAGCCAGACAGTCGGAATGTAGAATACATAACCCGACCCTACCATGATTATGACCAGCTACTTTGTGCTTTGTTACACCCTCGGTTCGTTCTTCGTCGCTTTCTCCAGCAGCTGGGTGATTACACATTGATTCCAGGGAGTACTTTATCCTTGGCTGGTAGTGAACAGTTTTTTCGTTCCAATCCAAACAATTCATACCACACTTATATTGAACAAACCTACGGTACTAAAGTCGTTACAGCTAGTGTACACATCAATGTTGGGATTAGCGATCCAGAATTATTAATGCGGGCGTGTCGTGTTATCCGTTTAGAAGCACCTTTATACCTTGCCTTAAGTGCCTCGTCTCCCTTCTTGAATGGTCAAGCCAGTGGATATCACTCCACCCGTTGGGGACTTTTTCCGCAAACACCTGCTCATGTGCCATTATTTGAAAGCCATGCTCATCATATTGAATGGGTGGAACAACAGCTGGCTGCAGGAACAATGCAAAATGTTCGCCATTTGTGGACTTCGGTAAGACCAAATGGAGATCGTCGTCCCTACGACTTAAACCGCCTAGAACTAAGAATTTGCGATTTAGTAGGAGATCCTCTGGCTTTACTAGCAATTACTGCTTTATTGGAAGCACGGCTGCTGCAAATCATCGAAAATCCCAGGATTGATCCTTTAGTTCAAAGTGTTTTCTCCCCTGAGGAACTCATCTTGCTGACAAATGCTAACGAAGTCGCTGCAGCAACTTTTAGCCTAGATGCCCAACTTAGACATTGGCAAGATGGCAGAAGCATCTCAGCGAGAGACTGGATTGACGAGGTTACCTTTGATGTTTTGGCGATCGCTAAACAAAATGGATTCAGTTGCTTCCTGTCGCCCTTGCGCAGAATTCTTCGTGAAGGGAATGAAGCCCAACAATGGCTACAGCTCCATTCACTCGGATTTAGTGCCCATCATGTTATTGTTCAGGCTATTCGTACGTTACAAGAGCGTGAAATTGAACTAGAAGACAAACTATGTTCGTCTGTGGTCGCTTAACATACACCACATTTTGACAATATCAGCAGTTTGAAATATAAATTAATCTTTCCTATATGAGCTATAAGGCTCATATATGCTCTCATATAATATTTTGAGAGCAAATTTATTATGTTTTAAATTTCTAATCAGTCTAAGGTAGTATTCACTAATAAATAAAAACTATCGCTACGTTCTATCTCTAGGTAGATTTCAAATATTTGATATTATTGTTTTTCTAAATCACTTAATTTCACTGTCCATGCCTCAGGTAGTTTTAGTTAACCCCCTTATCCCCCCTAACACAGGAAACATTGCCCGAACCTGTGCAGCCACAGGGACTGAATTACATTTGGTTGGACCTTTAGGATTTGAAATTAGCGATCGCTACCTTAAAAGGGCTGGTTTAGATTACTGGCCTTATGTGAAGCTACACTATCATGAGTCCCTTGAGGCATTTAGCGCGATTCATCAGACACGCGGGGGAAGACGTCTGGGGTTTAGCGTTAGGGGCCTCTGTAATTATGCCAGCTTTGAGTTTCAGGCGGATGACTGGTTGCTGTTTGGCAGTGAAACTACTGGCTTACCACGTGATGTTTTGGCATCGTGTGATGCTACCATATACATACCTATGGCTGAACCCAAGGTTCGTAGCTTAAACCTTTCAGTAAGTGTAGCCGTGGGCTTGTTTGAAGCCTATCGTCAATTAGGTTATTTACATGATGATAGAAATGAGTAAGCTATGCGGCACCTAACACCCTTTCCTTCAGGGTTTAGAGAAATTGCACAGCAACATTTCTACGGTTTGGAAAGAAATTTGCCAAGGAGGCAAACCAAATGCCTTGAACTCACGTACCTTATATAAACCGTATTGCATCACATCCTAGGATTTCAGATGAACTTTCCTACCAACTTTCTAAGTAAATGTACTTAATTTTAAAGGAGAGATGAATTTAATCAATAGATTTGTTAAAGAAAACAAATTTCTTTGATAAAGAAAAATTTTTTCCAGTAGAATCAGCGACAAGACTTTTTGTACATTCTAGGAAAAAACCCTTAAAATTTGGGGGTGAGGATATATAAGAAATTTGTATATGACATTCAAGCCAAACCCTGGTCTGAATGATAGCTTTTCGTAACTTAACAACTCTTCCCAGTTGGGGAACAAAAGTGTCGAAAGCAAGTCATATCAATCGTTTAGCATTTTTCCCCTGTTTAACTTGGCTTAGGGTGCGATAATGAACTGTTAAGTTAATACGGTTGTTTTTTGGGGAATAATCAACGTAAAGTCTCGTCTTGAGAAAACGGATTGAGTGAGGAAACCTTGAAGACATCTACAGCTATGTTTGGTGCTTTTCCGGAAATTACCGAATCCAAATGCTTAATAGTCATAGTGGACTTGGCAACCAAATTGTCTGGTCTGGGCTTTTAAAGCAAAAAAAGCACATCGTAACTGTAAAGAGTAAAACATCAAAAAAATATCAAAGGTTGTAAACAGTGGAACAGACAAGTCAGCACCCAAATTTAATTTTTATTTTTATTGAATGAAAAGTGTGAACTTGTCTAAGTCACCGGAATCAGGTTAATCTTGCCTACATATCTCTGGTGATTGTGATCTTAATCTATAGATCATTGTGATCTAAATCATTGACTAGATATCCGGCTGCAAAATCGAAGTCAGTTAAGCGCTAGTGATCATAGGAGGTCGTCTTTGAAACGAGCATTGAAAAAGAGAGAGAAGGCTGTGCTGGAAAATACCCCAAGCGATGATGCTCCGGTGGAGCAGACAAATGTAGTTCACTCACTGGTTAACTGCCGGATGCCAACAAAAGCTGCCATGATTGGCTTGGCAATATCCATGGGAGCAACCAGCCTTTTGGTGACTCGACAAAGCGACCAAGCCCTGGCAGCGGAACCTGTAGGTAATCAAAATACAGCTTCAACACTTCCTGCTGCTTCTGATACTGAGGTGAAATTTGCTTCCACAAAGTCACTGGAGTCGCCAGTTGTCTCATCAGTGAGTGTGCCAGAACATCATGCCGTAGTAGAACCAACAGCAATTTCACAGGTGTCTGGGCTTGGAGCTAAATGGCAAGAGGCGGCAAATAAAACGTCTGTGCCAACTTCTGCACCAGTCGTTGTTCCTAGCAGTGTCAAGGAACAAGGTATTTCTGGAGCAAATTTGTCTTTGCAACAGTCAAACCAGTTGATAGCTGGTACTCAAGGCACATCCTTCAATGTTCAGCAACAACCTGTTGGCACATCAAGTCTAGTTGGTAGTGAAGTCAATGATCAACTGAAGGCTCAACAAGAGTTTGCAATTAACAGATTGCAAGAAAAATCAGATCAGTTGAGAAGAAGCCTGGCTCAGTTTAAGTCTGGTTCGACAAAAAATGTAGCAGAAGCTTCGGCTGGGTTAGCACAACCCATAACTGTAGCTCAAACCACGCCACAGGCAAGCACAAGCGTAACTGGAATAGAGCAGTCGGAAATTGTCAGCAGCGCAAGCAGAAGAGCCAAGCTTGTGTCTAAGTTAAGACAAAGATCTATGGGGCAGATGGCAACACCTATCCCAGTGGCACCAGTATCTGTTGCACCGTCAACTCCTACAGCCTACGAAGTTAAACCTGGAGATACACTAGCGCAGATCGCTAGTCACTATGGAACTTCAGTCTCAGATATCGTCAGTGCCAATAATCTTGCTAATCCCAATCGTCTGCAAATCAGTCAAAAACTGACTATTCCAACAGAGAACAACACTGTTGCTCAGGAAACTGTAGCAAGCAACCCCGCTGTTGTAGTTAGTAGTAATACAAATGTAACTAACACAAGTAGGAATTCAGCGCTTCCTAAGAATAGCAGTACTCCTATCTTGGTACCAACACCAGCAAATAGTCAGTTTCAGGCAATTACGGAACCAACTCCTGTCAATGGATTATTAACAAGTCATCGTAATAAGTCAGAAACAGTTCCCCCTGCTTCTTCTGCTTATGGTATGGGTGGAGATTCGCCAGTACCACAAGCGCTCGCCGAAATGCAAGTAGGTACATACAAGGCTGAGACAGCAAAAACACTAAAACAAAATCCACGCCTGCGCAGCTTACAAGAGGAAATCGAGAAACTACGAGAAAAATACCGTGCTCAGCAGTCTGGTAACCCAGTAGCAACAGAGGCTTCCCAAACGACAATTGTCTCAGAGCAAATTCCTGTTCCTCAAGTAAATACTCAGGGAGTGTCAGTTCCGGTTTACTCAGTGAATCGTCAGCAAGCACCTTCTGTGTCAATTCCTACCGCCAGACCAAGCACTCAGGCCATACAGATTCCTGTTGCCAGACTAAATAATCAGGCCATACAGATTCCTGTACCCAGAGCAATGGAGTTGAACTACAGTGCTCAACCAGTTAAGTCTCAGGCTCATGTGACTCGCGCTTCTGACGACGAAGCAATCAATCCAGACTTTTTACCTAATCCCACTACCAAATCTGTCATCCCTTCAGGAAATACAGATGCTTCTCAATCCTTGGGACGGCTGAGAGGAACAACAGTGTCGCCAAGCTTACCACCTTTGGCAGCTGTGGATAGATATTTACCTAAACCGATTGACGACTCAACACCCGTTGCTGGAAATTATATCTGGCCAGCAAAGGGAGTCTTGACATCTGGATTTGGTATGCGCTGGGGAAGAATGCATAAAGGAATTGACGTTGCTAACTCCACAGGCACACCAGTGGTTGCATCAGCTGATGGTGTGATCGAAAAAGCTGGTTGGAACAACGGTGGCTACGGCAACCTTGTGGATATTCGCCACACTGATGGCAGCTTGACTCGCTATGGTCACAACAGCAAGATTTTAGTACGAGTCGGTCAACAGGTTCATCAAGGTGAAACTATCGCTTTGATGGGTAGCACTGGCTTCAGTACTGGTCCACATAGCCACTTTGAAGTTCATCCCGCTGGCAAGGGAGCAGTCAATCCTATAGCCTTTCTACCACGTATATAACTCTGACTATGTTTAGTGGTTAGGTTAAACTAACCACTAGCAACTCACAAATCTCAAATGAATGTACGAGAGGGATAGCAATGATGAGATTTGTATGCTATAGTTAGTGGAGATTTACAAATCTTGGCTCAGTAGCTCAGTTGGTTAGAGCACGGGACTCATAAGCCTGGGGTCGTTGGTTCAAATCCGACCTGAGCCATTTTGTTATTTGCTGTCATTAGCTATTGGTATTGATAACTAATGACTGATACTTAATCACTAAACACGCACATGACGGATGAACTCTGCCACTGACCAAGCTTGAGCAATGACTCCTCTTGGTAAGTGAGGTTCGTCACCGTCAAAGATTTCAGAAATTGAGCCAAGACAGGCACTCGATAGAAAGTGCTCTAGTAGGGGTTGCCAACTAAAAGGTAATGGCTGATCTGGGTAAAAACGCTCCCAAGCACGAACAAAAGGACCCATCAACCAACTCCAAACAGTGCCTTGGTGATAGGCGCGATCGCGCTGTGCAGGATTACCTATGTATTTACCTATATATTCTCGATCCTTCGGAGAGAGAGTCCGAAGACCATAAGGAGTCAATAAATAAGACGTAGCAAGTTCAAGTATCTGACGTCCTTGTTGATAAGAAAACCCACAATGCGAAAGTGAAAGTGCTAAAACTGCATTTGGGCGAATCTGAGAATTGCGGTGATCATCCGGCTCAATGACATCATACAAATAGCCTAACTGAGGATTCCAGAACTTTTGTAGTGAAGCTTTTACCTGTTGTGCTTGTTGAGAATAACGCTGCGCTTGCTTAGCTAAACGTGTTGTGTCTAAAAAGGTTTCTTGCTCGCTCAAGATTTCTGCCCATCGACTCGCCCAACACAAAGCTGAGTACCACAGAGCATTAATCTCAACAGGCTTTCCATAACGAGGCGTTACAGGTCGTCCTTCAACAATAGCGTCCATCCATGTGAGAGCAACACCACGAGCATCCCAGCCAACGAGCCCATCTGTAGAATCAACTTGGATGTTGTAACGTGTTCCACCAACAAAGGCTTTGTAAATTTGCTGTACTACAGAGTATTGCTCTGCTAAAAATAACCAGTCATGAGTAGCTTCTAAATAAAGCCCCAAAGCCTCAATCCACCAGAGGGCTGCATCAATACTGTTATAAAACGGTTCGTTATCAATCTCGGGGAATGTATTTGGAATTAGACCATAGCGACAGTAATACCCAAAAGTTTGCAGTAGTCCTCTTGCTAGATCAAATCGTTGCGGAACCAGTGTTAATCCTGGTAGGGCAATAAAGGTATCACGTCCTCTGTCATTGAACCAATGATAACCAGCAATGATAGAAGGACTGGCAGTTGAGGCACGATGAACAATAAACTGATCACCTGCTTGTAGGAGTTTTTGCCAAATTTGAGAGGGGGGAGTTGGCGGTGAGGGAGTTAATTTGTCTTTCCCTACTTCCAACTCTCTATTCCCCAACCCCCAACCAGAAATCTCACACAGCCTCTGTTGTTCTGCTTCTACTTCTTCTACAAAAGTTTCCGCAGTGAGAGGACTTTGTTGTTCGTTCGGAAAACCTATCCTTGCTTCTAAAGTCACAGCATCTCCAGGTCGGAGAGTGACTGTTAAGTAACCAGGGCTATAAAGGTCTTCGCGATCGCCCAATCCCCGCTTTTGTTCTTCTGGCAAAATGTAGTTCCAGTACCACACTGCATCTGGCTGATAGTCTCCCTGTGTCCAGCGGACGTGCCACGGTGTGCCAAAGCTTCCAGAAATTATCGCTTGCAGACATACTTGCTGTTGTCCCAGCATTTGCGAAAACTGCAATTCTGGATCTGCTTTTTGTAAGGCGTGTAAGTGGCGATCGCCAATGAGCAGTCGCAGCCTTAAAATTGCATTTTCACTTCCCTCATAGCGGTAGTGAATCAAAAGGCGATCACAAAATGGGGCGTGGGGTGTATAGTTTTCTTCCTTACTCCCTCCTCCATAAGGCATGACCAAAAGTCTCGTTAACTGCCAATTATCTTCACCCCAAATCCATTTAGGAACTGGGTTAACATCGAAACAGCGTAGTAGTTTGTAGCCAGTTGGCTCAATCTGACCAAACCCCCAAAAATTTGTCCCCAACGCCACTACTCGTCCTTGTAACTCTAAGCTACCTTCTACGTGGGAAAGCAACAGTGTGCGTTCACAAGGAGGGGTTTTTGCAGCAAATAGCCAGCCGTGGTATGAACGTGTGCGGACATCACAAATTGTTCCACTGGCAAAACTACCTAAGCCATTGGTGAGCAACCATTCTCTTGTATCTAATTCAGCCATTTGCTACTCAAAATCGTTATGACTATGATATAGTCGTAGCAGATCCTAATTAAACTGTGATCGTACGGACGGGTAAGTTTTACCTGACCCAAAACTCAACGTTACTAGATGGATATAAGTTGAAGGAGAATTAGGTTAATGCCCCTCACTTACTCAGCAGAAGGATGCCTCCGTGTAGGTCAACAAGCTCCCGACTTTACAGCAACATCTGTGGTGGATCAGGAATTTAAGACAATCAAACTTTCCGACTATCGCGGCAAGTATGTCATCCTGTTTTTCTATCCCCTAGACTTTACCTTTGTTTGTCCCACAGAAATCACAGCATTTAGCGATCGCTACGAAGAATTCAAGAAACTTAACACTGAAGTTCTTGGTGTTTCAGTTGATAGTGAATTCTCTCATTTAGCATGGATTCAAACAGATCGCAAGTCAGGCGGCGTTGGTGATCTTAACTATCCCCTAGTTTCTGACATTAAGAAAGAAATTAGTGCTGCTTACAACGTTCTTGATCCAGAAGCTGGTGTTGCTTTGAGAGGTTTGTTCATCATCGATAAAGATGGTGTTATCCAACACGCCACCATTAACAACTTATCCTTTGGCCGCAGCGTCGATGAAACTCTACGGACTTTACAAGCAATTCAGTACGTACAGTCTCATCCAGATGAAGTTTGCCCTGCAGGTTGGCAACCAGGCGACCAAACAATGATTCCCGATCCTGTGAAGTCCAAAGTCTACTTCTCTGCTGTATAGAATTTGTAGTAGCGCTTAGGCGCTACTACAAATCCATAAGCGACACAGCACAAAAAAAGCAGTTTAGACAGTGTGCTTTGAAGCCAAATCACAGATAAACAATAGATTATTAAGTTATACCTCCGAAAGTTACACTTTTATTCAATGAAACTGTTAACCGCTAACTGTTGACTGTCAACAATTACCAGTTAGCAATTGCAATGAGTATAAATGTAATTGAAAAGTGTCTTAGCTTGAAAGTGTTTATCTGTGATTTTCTTCTTTAATGAATATTGAAAGTATTTAATAGCAATACTAAAAAAATAAAGATGCTAACTTCAACAGACTTTAGCGGTTTATTAAATGAGCGCTTCTTCCGCAACTTTTTACCTGTTCCAGCCACCGATCTGTTGCCATTAGGAGTCATTACACCCAATTTTCAGCTTCCAGATATTACCAACGGGACTTTAGTCAAGCTATCTGATTACAGAGGTAATCAACCAGTTGTACTTGCCTTTACTCGGATTTTCACAGAAAAGCAATATTGCCCCTTTTGTTATCCTCACATCAAAGCTTTGAATGAAAATTATGAACAATTTCAAAGCCGGGGCATAGCACTACTCATGATTACTAGTACCGACGAACGACAAAGTCAAATAGTTGTGAAAGACTTGGGTTTAAAAATGCCGTTGCTGAGTGATCCAAGTTGTCGTGTTTTTCGAGCCTATCAGGTTGGGCAAGCATTAGGAGCACCTTTACCAGCACAGTTTGTCTTAGATAAAGAAGGTAAACTTCGCTACAGACATTTATTCTCCTTTCTGGACCACAATGCAAGTGTTGAGAGATTATTAGAGCAATGCAATTAGGTTTGCAGTTGAGATTTCTTAGATATATCTAGCGAGCAAGATGCTTGCACTACAAAATAAATCTGCCAAATCCAGATGTTCTCAATACAATTAGGTTTGCCGTTGCACTGTCTCATACCATTTCACTAAATTTTTGATCCAAATCCATCCCCTTGTCCTCCTTGTCCTCCTTGTCTCTCTAGTTGCCAAGCGTATCAAATTTATAGTGAATTGACTATGTACAACAGGTCTTACAACCGCTGTTTTAATACTGCGCTCAGTTCCTTCTGCTGTTGAGGAGTTCCAGCCAGCAAGACACTGATTTTTCCCACGAGAATAGTACCCCAATTGACAATTACAACACCCGTATTACTTTGAGGCTGAAATTCAATATCCTTAACATGAAAGTTTTCGAGTGAGTGATGTTGTGTCTTAAATGTTTCGCAGGTCCAACTGGAGATATCGAGCTTTTCAGCAATAAATGTGGGATATGAGGCACCATTGAAGCGTGGGTTGCATTCAATTGCCAGATAAGAGGTTTGTCCTGACTCTTCTACTACAGCAACATCAAAGGCAAATATCTCCTTCATTCCACGTTTCACCATCCACTCTGCTATTGGTTCAACAGTTTGCCACGGTTGATGTTCAGTGGGATAGCTATTGCCAATATGAGCATAACCATCGAGTATTTGAGCAGTGACTGCCAAATGATGAAGCTTTGAATCCTCAACATAGTATTGCAAATTTAAAAAAGAGGAAGCTCGCACTTCCTCTTGGATTTGAAAAGGTGTGTCATCAACAAATACTTTGAGAGCTAAGGAAAGCTGTTGTTGGTTTTCACATCTTTGAATACCCGCACCATCGACAGAGACAACTGGTTTGAAGTAACACGGGTAAGAAAACTGGGATAAGTCCTTGATGGCAAACTTATCTTCAAAACACACTGTTTTTGGTATGCTTACCCCAAGCTCTTGTGCAAGCTGGATAAAGTTATTTTTAGAGTTCATAAACTTAACAACGTTGAGCCTGTCGCAATCCTTCTGGCGGAACCACTCTTCATCACAGTCAACATTGCTTGTTGCCTTGCCAAAGAAGAAAAGGGAAACATCTCGCTGAGGATATTCTTCTAAAACTCTGAGTGACACATCCCAGATAACATTTTTGCTATGGCTTAAACCTATTCGTTCATAGTGTTCAGTAATAATATTCCATTGCGATTTTAAGGCTGGATGCAACTGAATAATATCTTCTGGTTGAGTCAGTCCTAGTACTCTACCAGAATAAAGATAATTACCCACAACAGTCTCATGAGTACAAACCATGATGTCGTGGTTGAAAATTCTATAGCAACTCACAGTTTAATCTTTATTGTTAGGTTATCTAAAAATAAAAATAAATAATAAATTCTTATTTGAAACCTATGAAAAATAAAAATATAAGATTCTATCTAAAAGTAGATTTTTTAGAAACATTTAGTAATCTATTATTTGATTCTCAGTCAATGTATCGTTGTACGTTACGAAAACATTGGAGTGAAAAGTTTATCTGTAGTTGCAATATAGTATTGGCGTCCAAACTGACTGTTTAGTTAAGTTTTTAAAGGTATTTGAATTATCTCATATTTTAATTTCACCATCAGTAGAATCACGCTTTATCCACTCACTGAAGTTACGAGAATCTACATGACTAAACAGTTTCCTGTCAAGGGAAAAAGCTGTGAAATTATGTTGCGCTTCCGTTAAGGAAGCGCTGCTGCAATATTCAGGGGGGAGTCCCCACCAAGAGTGCAAAAAGGTTGGGCGGGGAGGGTAGGTATCATAGTCTAATTTGTTGTAAATGACCACGGGGGTTATAGGTCCGTATAGCACGGATTTTTTCATAGTACTCCCGCTCCTGTTGGCTGATGTCTTTTGGGGGTACAATCACAACCTTTACCAACTGATCGCCACGTATCCCTCTGGGTAAAGGCCAGCCTTTGCCACGTAAACGTAAAGATTGACCAGAGCGTATTCCGTTAGGAAGCTTAACATTAACCATACCATCGGGTGTAGGTACCTCAATAGAAGCTCCTAACACCGCTTCATCTGGTGTAATTGGGACTTCACACACCAAGTTATCACCATCAAACTGGAAGAAGGAGTGAGGCACAAGTTCTACTTTGAGATACAAATCACCACGTTGTTGGGTCATGGGATTGATTTGTCCTTTCCCACGCACACGCAAACGACTGCCAGCTTTAGCTCCCGCGGGGATACGGACGTCAATCACCTCATTACCTAAACTTAGGTGCTTTTGTACACCACTAAAAGCTTCTGCAAAAGTCAGAGGAATTGTAGCTTCACTATCCTGGACGCCACTGCCAACATCTTGATAACCACTAAAGTCGCTAAAGCCACCAAAGCCACCAAAGCCACTGGGTGCACCTGTGGTAGTGCGGTAAGAGTAGGTTTGCCGCCCACCACGACTGCTACCACCGGCAAAACGCCCTAACAACTCATTGATGAAATCATCAAAGCTACCATATTGACTAAAGTCAAAGCCACCCATATCGACACCAACATTGGCTCCTGATGGAAAGCCTTGTGATGCCTGCTTCCAATATTGACCAAATTGGTCATACTTCTTACGCTTGTCTGGATCTGATAAAACCTCATAGGCTTCATTAACTTCCTTAAAGCGGGCCTCAGCCTGTTTGTTGTTAGGATTAACATCAGGGTGGTACTTGCGAGCCAATTTACGGAAAGCTTGTTTAATTTCCTCTGGCGTGGCAGTCTTACTAACCCCTAAAATTACATAATAGTCTTTGAAGTCGGTTGCAGCCATCTACCAGCCTCCTAGAGAAATTCCTGTTAGGTTTTTTTCTAAAGTGTAAGTCACAAAACCTTGCACAATAAAATTACAAGCATATAAACTCTGATTTTAAGCTAACAAAGATAAAGTAGTGTCATGTGCGGTTTTTGCTGACTTTGCCAGTGCAATTTCCGTACTTTGAAGATCCAACAGAAAAGCAAATCAGATGGTCTAGTCCTTCTCCCAAGGAAGGAGGTGCATCACGAAGTTGGCGATGCATACGAAAGATAACTTCTTCTGGGACTCGACGCTTTCGCCGTTTGTTTCGCGCTAAACATAACCAAACAGGCGTGTTTATCCAAATTCCTGTGATATTAGTAAAGCCCAAATCGCGTGCTCGAGAGATGACCTCTCGACGATGGCGTCTTTGGGCATTAGTAGCGTCATAAATTGCCGTACTGCATGCGGCGATCGCTTGCTGGAATTGCCGTTGGACTTCCTGCCAAATCAGTAACCACGAACCCTGAGTTGCTTCATCACCGAATATTTTTTCCCGAATAGCATCAGTAGAAATTAGCCGACTCTGGGGACATTCTGCAAGCAATTGTTTTGCTAAGGTTGACTTACCACTGCCAGGAAGACCAATTAACAGCAAGAGTTTTGTCATTTTTATAGTCAATAATAGTTAATAGTTAGTAGTTAGTTGTCAAAAATAACTCCTAACTCCTAACTCCTAACTAAATAACAGTTCCATCAGGAATAACTGCATTTTTTAGGATGACAACGATTCCGCTACGGATGTAAAAGCCTTGACTTTCGCGTTCAGCTTCTTGGACGTTATCTTTATTGATGATTTGTACATCACAGCCAATGCGGGCATTTTTGTCTACAATCGCACGACGAATTGTGCTGTTAGCACCGATACCCAAGCTGACATCACGGCGTTCACAATCGGATTGACGTTCGGCAAAACCTTGATAGAAGTCAGCACCCATGATGAGGGTATCTTCTACAACGCAGCCTGATTCCACGCGCGATCGTACTCCTAACACTGAATTTTCAATGCGGCAATTTTTGAGAATACAACCTTCACCAATCATCGATTGTTTGATTTGACAATCTAACAGTTTACTCGGTGGTAAGTAACGAGCGCGGGTATAAATTGGTGATTCTTCATCATAAAAGCTAAAGGCTGGTTGGGGTTGCCGAGTCAGTGCCAAATTTGCATGATAAAAAGCTTCGATGGTTCCAATATCTTCCCAATAACCGTCAAATAAGTAGGCTTGAATGTTGTAGTCTTTTGCTGAGTCAGGAATAATTTCTTTACCGAAATCAGTTTTTTGCGGAGATTCTTTCAACAAATTGATTAAAACATCTCTCTTAAAGATGTAAATCCCCATTGAAGCTATGTATGGTTGTAATTTTGCTTGTTCTGGTGTTAATCCTAGTACAGATGTATCGACTTGCATTTTTCTTAAAGCATCACCCTTGGGTTTTTCGCTAAAGTCGATCACTCTACCAGATGCATCTATTTTCATTAGACCAAAATCAGAAGCACGACGCTCATCAATAGGGATAACGGAGAGAGTCATATCCGCCCCAGTCTCCCTGTGACGCTGCACGAAAAGGCGGTAGTCCATGCGGTAAAGATGGTCACCAGATAGAATGAGATATTCATCTACGTCCCATTCTTCCAACAGCCACAGATACTGACGAACGGCATCAGCTGTACCTTGGAACCAATTGAGGCTATCTGGAGTTTGCTGTGCAGCTAAAACTTCCACAAAACCTTCTGTAAAACCAGAGAAACTGTATGTTCGTGCAATGTGGCGATTGAGAGAAGCTGAGTTGAATTGGGTTAAAACGTATATTTTGAATATTTCGGAATTTATACAGTTACTGACAGGGATATCTATTAAGCGGTACTTCCCTGCTACTGGAACTGCCGGTTTTGCACGTAGCTTGGTCAGTGGATAAAGGCGGGTACCAGCGCCACCTCCGAGAATAATTCCTAGAACTCTTTTCACTCTTAATTTCTCCTGACTGCCTTTCAACTCCCACCTTCAGTTTAGGACTGTCTGAGACAGCTGATAAGGGGGATCAGAGATTTTTTAGTGAGTTCTATTAGCAAAAGTCTGCTGATAAGGGATGATGCAAGGTACGTAACATAGTCTTCATAATGTATTTACTTATACACGTTTATCCCAGATAATCTTTCACCTTCGATCAATCAAACATAACTTCTGGAATAATTTTCAATACTGGACTAAGGGTTACTGTAAAAACTCGAGAAATGGTATCTGGCAGTAGCATTGCTGTGAGTACTCTTTTGCCACCCGTAACTCCATTCATACTTAAATTTTTTTAAGTTTTGACAGTGGGAGGATCTCTGGTCGCCTTTTGCTGAGATGTTTGGTATTTCTGTGCTTCCCATAGCACGGAGTTCGAGTCTCATCAAGTAGTTTTCGTGCAGCTTGATGGTCACTGTCCTGAATATGCTTACAAGCAGAACAAGCATATAAGGTAATTACTCTAGCAACCTCAAGCTTTCCGGAAAAAATTTAAAAAACAATCATAATTACACAAAAAATAGTTAGTAATTAAATAATTTTTTTAAAATATTTCATATAAAATAAGCCAGAAAGAATTCTTTTTACAAGGTTTGAAAAATTCTTGATGAGACAGCTTTGAAGTAGAGAGCATTAGTCCAGGGTCAACCCAATAGTTTAATCTTCTCTAACTACAACCCATAGATCCTAAACAATATGAGTCGCGATATTTTAAGTAAATTTAATCGGAATATCTATTTCTACTGCGATCCAAAACAAGGCGTTCCTGAAGGTGAAAAATTACAGCATCTGCTAATCTGTTTAGCAGAAGGGTTGAAAGATTTGGGAATAACATTTTTCTCGAATGTCAATTACTGGAAGGACTTTCCAGATCAAGAGCAATTCCTCTTTCGTCAGAGTCCAGACGTTACTCCTGATGATTGTGCTGTCCTTGTTTTACAAAATAATTGGTTTACTGACGTTCATCCTCTCCCAGAAAATTTATTTCATCGAAACCGAAAGTATATTATTGTCTATATGGATGCGGAGGATACTGATAGAACGTATGCAGTGAGACCAGAGTTTAGGCAGTTCGATATTATACTAAGAAATCACTTTAATAGCAAATTTGAATATGGCAACAATTTTTATCCCTGGCCTTTTGGACTAAATAAGCGGATGCTTCGCGAACTAGAGGAAGTACCCGAGTTCCAAAAGAGAAAAAGACAGCTACTCATTAATTTCCGGGCTGATCATTCTGTTAGAGAGACCAGTTGCCGCCTCATTATACCTCGTATAAAAAAGGTTTTGCCAATCGACAACTATACGAATAGTCTTGACCAACCTCCAGCAGATCCTTATCACTATCTACATTGGGTACAAACAGGTAGACGTCACTACCCAGATTACTATGTACGCCTCAAAAACTCAGCTGCTTGTGCCTGTTTTGGTGGATTTTTTGTACCTTCTTGGCCTAAAAACCCAGAAAATTTAATCAGTCGTGCTGGGAGACGTATTCTCCGTAAGCTAAAACTAAAGTCTAACACTATTGCACAATGGGATAGCTGGCGATTTTGGGAATCTTTGGCCGCAGGCTGTGCTACCTTTCATGTGGATTTTGAAAAATATGGTCTTGCTCTTCCCGTCATGCCAGAGAATTGGCGGCACTATATTGGCATTGACTTAGACAACATACAAGAAGCTGTAGACAGAATCAGTGATGAGCCAGAAATTTTGGAAAAAGTCGCCACACAAGGACAGCGTTGGGTAATGGAGAATTATGCTCCTGTGCCAACAGCATTGCGTTTTCTGGAGACAGTTTCTCAAAAACTATAAATAAAAAAAATAAGGGAAAAGGAAAAAGGACAGATATCTCCTCTTCCCTTCTTCCTTTTCCATATTTGCACCTGATGCTTATTTAATATTAGCTTTAGCATCCTTGACTGCGGCAATAAAAAATAATCCTGTGAGGGGAATACTCATTGCCAGAATAATTGCAGTAATTTGGGTACCTAAATCTGGTTCACCAGAGGAGAGTTCAAAAATTGAACCGACCCCTGCGATCGCTGCTATACATGAACAAGCAAGAAACAATCCGCTTTTGGGAGTCATTGTATACACAAACACACCACCTTATACAATTGGTTTTACAGCTTGATGCGAGAAGCCATTTTTAGAAAGCTCTTGCGCCAACGCCAAAGTATTTTCCACACGATCTACAAATACTACACCATTAAGGTGGTCAATCTCATGTTGAATACAACGTCCGAGTAAATCTCCTGCTTTCAGGGTTTTGGGACGCCCATATTCATCTTTATAAAGAATTTCTACAACCTCTGGACGCTTCACATCCATGTAAACTCCCGGAATGCTCAAACATCCTTCTTGAGCAACGCAGATTTCACGGCTAAGCTGTTTAATGGTAGGGTTTACCAACACCAGTGGAGGATTTGCTGCGTTATCTGGTTCACAGTCGATGACAATCAGTTGTTTGTTGATTCCCACTTGGGGTGCAGCTAGACCAATGCCATCCTTGCTGTACATTGTCTGCAGCATCTCCCGCACCAGCTTGCGAAGCTCTTCATCTATTTTAGAAATACGCTTAGCTCCTTGACGCAGAACGCGATTACCCAAATAATGCAGCTCTAATGGAGGATTTTTTAACTTTTTTTTCTCTACAGCAATTTCTAAAGGCATGATCCTTTAACTCGTTATTTTAGGCTAGGTTTTATGTGATGTTACTCTCTTCTTTAATCTTAACAACTCTAGTCATTGGGCTGAAATTTTAAATAAGAGATAAGGGAGGACAAAGGGGGACAAGGGGGACAAGGGGGACAAGGGGGACAAGGGG
>JAJPJF010000466.1 GCA_021324415.1 Nostocales cyanobacterium Centralia_MAG_434 | reverse complement strand
GAAAATGCCTGATCTCAATGCCAATGATATTGAGGCAGCAATGAAAATCATTGAAGGCACTGCTAGAAACATGGGCGTCACAATCAAAGATTAGTCATTCTAACAAAATAGGGGGAGAGGCAAGGCTTCGCAATTAACCCCAGGAGAAAAAAATGGTTAAGAAATTATCGCGTCGGCTACAGGCGCTGCAAGAAAAAGTAGAAGACAAGGATTATCCACCCCTCGAGGCATTAGCTCTTCTTAAAGAGACTGCAACGGCAAAGTTTCAGGAAGCTGCTGAGGCACATATTCGATTGGGAATTGACCCAAAGTACACTGATCAACAGTTGCGGACGACAGTAGTACTACCCAAAGGCACAGGACAAACAGTGCGGGTGGCAGTCATTGCCAGAGGGGAAAAGGTAACAGAGGCATCCAATGCTGGTGCTGATATCGTAGGCTCAGAAGAGCTGATAGACGAAATTCAAAAAGGCAGAATGGACTTTGACAAGCTCATCGCCACACCAGATGTGATGCCACAAGTGGCGAAGCTAGGTAAGTTACTAGGTCCACGTGGTTTGATGCCATCGCCAAAAGGTGGGACAGTGACATTTGATCTAGCAAGTGCGATCGCAGAATTTAAAGCAGGTAAATTAGAATTCCGGGCAGATCGTACTGGTATTGTCCATGTTATGTTTGGTAAGGCATTCTTCTCACCGGACGATTTACTCGTAAATTTGAAGGCGTTGCAAGAAACTATTGACCGAAACCGTCCTTCAGGAGCAAAGGGCCGCTATTGGCGCACAATCTATGTGTCTGCTACCATGGGACCATCTATTAAAGTCGATATCAATGCTTTACGAGAATTGAAGCAGAATGAAGCTGCTTAAAAGGGAATAGGGAGTAGGGAATGGGAAGTAGTGAAATTCCCCACTCCCCAATTAAAAAATAGCTAACAGCCACAGACAGCAGGTGCCATTGGCTTAATATCCTGCCGAGGTTGATGCTTGAATTGCCTAACATTTCCACTCATGGTGGTGAAGTGATGGTGGCTTTGCGAGTACAACGACTAAACCCTGGCTGTTATAGCTGGGGTTTATTGTTTCTGTGGCTAGTTGTCCTTTAAAGGAGGTGAACAAAGAATGAGCAAAACCTTAGCGCAAAAAAAAGAAATAGTTACTGAACTCAAAGAAATTTTGAGTCAGTCTCAATTAGCGCTTGTCATTGACTATCAAGGATTGTCTGTTGCGGAGATTACTGATTTGCGGCGGCGGTTGCGTTCAACTGGCACCATTTGCAAAAAAGCGAAGAACACGCTGATGCGAATCGCTGTTGAAGGCGATAACAGATGGCAGCCAATGAATCAGTTTCTTGAGGGATCTTCTGTTTTCCTGCTGGTGCAGGAGGATATGAAGGGGGCAATCAAGACTTATCAAGACTTCCAGAAAGCTACCAAAAAGACAGAACTTCGTGGTGGTGTCTTTGATGGACAGGCTTTGACTCAGGACGATGTCAAGGCACTCACTGAACTGCCTACCAAAGAAGAACTCATGGCACGCTTGGCTGGAGGGATCAAGGCTATTCCTACAAAGCTGGCTGTGGGACTCAATGCCGTGCCAACAAAATTGGCAGTGGGTATCAAAGAAGTTCCTGGTTCCCTGGTACGCGCTATCAAAGCTGTATCCGAAAAGGAACAGGATGATTCTCAAGCTGCATAGGCTAACAACACTTAACAAGCACTTGTCTTGTTCAAAATCACAAATTTTAGGAGTATATCCATGTCTGCAAAAACTGACGCAATTTTGGAACAGTTGAAAGAACTGAGCTTGCTCGAAGCTTCTGAATTGGTCAAGCAAATTGAAGAAGCTTTCGGGGTTGATGCTTCCGCTCCTGTAGGTGGTGGCATACCAATGATGATGCCTGGTATTGGTGTTCCTGGTGGTGGTGGAGCTGCTGCAGCTGAGCCAGTTGAAGAAAAAACCGAATTTGACGTGATTCTCGAAGAAGTGCCAGCCGATAAGAAGATTGCTATTCTTAAGGTCGTCCGCGAATTGACTGGCTTAGGTCTGAAAGAAGCGAAAGACTTGGTAGAAGCTGCACCAAAGCCAGTTAAAGAAGGCGTTGCTAAAGAAGCCGCTGAAGATGCTAAAAAGCAACTCGAAGGTGCTGGCGCAAAAGTCAGTGTGAAGTAGTCAATGGCTTTTGGGCGTGGAGTCATGCTCCATGCCTAATGCTGATTTCCAAAATGCCCGTCCCACTGGGGATGGGCATTTTTAGCACTTTTTATCTACAGATGGACTGACAAAATCATGTAAGTCCTGATTCCATATACTAATGTAAATTAAGCCACAATCTTGACGGACAATTTGACCCTTTAAGGAGCCTTTTGTAAAGCGGAAACTATCGGAATGATGTTGTTGTACTTGTTGTAATCCCTGCTTGATACTTTCAGTACTTTCACCACCCAACATTCCTGCTAAGGTTGTCTGCATGACCTGTGGATCAATAGATTGTGCAAAAGCGACCTCGGTTTGGAGCAGTTCTCCAGAATGGCGATCAAATAAGTAGCCAAGGTCAATTTGATTTGGTACTAGTTTGTAGCTAACTGCTCGGGTACTACCCCAAGCACCTCTTAAGTCTTTGGCAGGTTTCCCAAGCGCTGCCTCTACAGCACCTCTTGGTGTACCTGTAGGAAAGGCTGGAATAGTTTGTATGTTGGTAGCCGTAGTTCTGGCTACTTTATTGCGTGGTGCTTTTTTGGTACTAGTCGTGCTGGCTGGGCTAGTAGGTGGCACTTTGTTGTTCTGTAATGTTGGACTTGCTTGTGGGGTCGGAACCTCAAGTTTGTTGTTATCTTGTTCTGGTGATGGTGTTGATGCTGTAGAAGATTGGGGAGTAGCAGAATTCACTGGCTCAGGTTCTAACTGTGGCTTTGAGACAGCAGGATTTGGGGTAACTGTTGGTATAACGACTTGCTGCTGTGGTGTCGAGATAGGTACAATTGGGACGGCACGCAGGCGTTTGGAAGCAATAGACTTGTGAGTAGGTTTAAAAGTTGGTGTTGGAGATTCTGGTACAACAGCTAAATTTCTGCCAAATTCTGGTGAAGGTGTAGATATAGGTGAGGTTGCAGTGGGTTCCTCAGAGGATGGCTGATGATTAAAGTTAGCGATCGCCATAGCACCAATAAAGCCTCCTGCAATCAAACTACCAACAATCCAGATGATCGGCTTTTGCAAGTTTCCGGGACTGGAAGATGTTGCAATAACCGGAGGGTTTTGACTAGCAGAAGATGGTGATTGACCGACAACAGGGGATAGAGCAACTGTGGCTTGAGTTGGATTTGGACCTAATGTTGGGGGAACTGGACCCAATGTTGGGGGAACTGTAGCACTAGACTGCAATGCGTACAGCATTTTGCTAGCAGTGGTGTAGCGATCGCTAGAATGAGGCTTTACTGCTTGATTTAGTATCCTGGCAAAATCCGGCGACACTCCAGGTGCGTAAGGCTGCCAAATGATTTCGCCTGTTTGAAGGTTTGTTTGCAGCTGATTTGGATATTTACCTGTCAACAGATAAATTGCTGTCAAGCCCAAGCTGTAAATGTCACTGGCATAAACTGGCCGTCCTATAGCTTGTTCGCTAGGCATATAACCTGGTGTGCCAATCACGAGTGATTGAGTAGGGTATCCAGGGACATTCACCACTGAACGTATAGTTTCTTTGACTGCACCAAAATCAATCAAAGTTGGCTTACCACTCACAACCCCTCCTTGAGTAGGAGCACTATTGTAAAAAGAAGGGTTGCGGAGAATAATGTTATCAGGTTTAAGATCTCGGTGAATGATGCCTTTGCTATGGACATAATCCAAGACTGCCAGCAGACTCAATAAAATTTCTCTAACAGCAGCTTCGCTAAGTGGACCATGGGCTGTGACGATATCTGTTAGGGTTTGACCTTGAATCCATTCTTGGACGAGGTAAAATTGTCCATTTTCCGAAAAGTAAGCATAGAGTTTAGGAATTTGATCACTCGCTTCGCCCAGATACTCCAAGGTAGCTGCTTCCCGTTCAAACCGTTTTTGAATCATCGTGTAGGTTTGCGGGTCATTGGTGATTGGTTTAAGTTGCTTAATCACACAGCGACGACGAGAAGGCATATGAGTATCTTCTGCCAAAAAGGTTTCACCAAACCCGCCGGCACCGAGTACCTGGATAACTTGATAACGATTGTTCAGCAGCGTTTTTGTCATGCTTGGTTCTTAGCTTAGACGCGTTCGTCTTTGGGCATTGCCACAGGCTAGCGGCATGTCATTAGACATCGTTCTTCTAAATGTATACTAAAGCTTAGACGTCTGTAGAAAAGTAATGTAATCAAACAATTTGGTTAGTTATATAGCAATCCTAAATCATTTGTGAGCAGAAACCCGATAGCTTTTACGAAATCGGGTTCCTTGCACTTTGGAATTTTCAAAGTATTAAATACTATTGCTATAGTTAGTAGTTTTTTATGCAACCTAATAACCTATATCAAAGCTATTTTGTATCATAAATCACCCATCTATTATTTTCGGCATCCCACAAAAGGGAGAAGCGAACCGAATTTGTGATGATTTTCCCAGTTTTTAGCAAGTATTTTAACTGAGCATAGACTGTAGCCGTTTCTGTATTTGATTTCACTAAATCTACTTGCTCAAGCTCTACATTTTGAACTTGTCCTCCCCACCAGTCAATATAAGAAAGATAACCATTTGGATGAAGACGTTTGTTGTTTTGGTAGTTAGGAGATAACTGCTTCCAAGCAACTTGATACTGACCTTGATTAATAGTTAAAAAATAGTTTTGCACAGCTTGTGTTGGTGATGGTCTATCCACTGGCAATGGCGTTGAGGAAAAAAGTTGAGAAGATGGGGTTTGGCTGGAAGAAGGAGTTGCAGAAACATTAAAAGACTGTGTAGGTGAAGTCGTATTTTGAGGTTCTGTATTTTTAGGTTCTAAAGATGCAACTGTCGGTTGTGCGTGACTAGAAACTTTTGTTTCTATGGATGCTGTTGTTGGCTCACTTTGTGGTGCTTTATTAAGCGCTACGAGACCAATAATGATAGACGCGCCAATGACAGTACCTGCAATTAAACTCCCAAGAAAGATTCCTCTTTGTCCAGGACCTTGAACAGAAGGTTGAGGAGAAGTTCCTGGACTCACAGGCATTGTGTTTTGTGGTGAGAGTACAGTTGGTTGTGCAGCTACCCCCGTAGGTGGATAAGGTATGGTAGGGGGAACAGGAAAAGCTTCAAATTGTAAGGCTTCTAGCATTTCTCTGGCGTTGGAGTAGCGATCGCTTGGATTAAACTGAATTGCTTTATCCAACACAGTGGCAAAACTTGGAGTGATGCTGTTGGCATAATTGCGCCAGAAAATAGCACCCGATGAAGGATCTGTTGCCAACTCTTGTGGCATCTTGCCCGTCAGCAAATAGATTGCTGTTAGTCCTAAACTATATATGTCACTGGCAAAAAGTGGGCGTCCAATAGATTGTTCATTGGGCATGAAGCCAGGTGTGCCAATGACAATTGACTTAGCCGAGTTTCCAGAAGGAGTCAAGAGTGTTCCTACTGTTTCCTTAACTGCACCGAAGTCAATTAATACTGGCTTACTATCGGTATATCGAATGAGGATATTGTCTGGCTTGATATCTCGGTGAACAATGCCCTTACTATGAATGTAATTGAGTACTGGTAAAATATGAGTCAATATTTCTTTGACTGAACTCTCACTGAGAGATCCTTGCTGTTGTAGTTTACTTGAGAGAGTTTGTCCTTCAATATACTCTTGTACTAAATAAAATTGGCTGTTTTCTGAAAAGTAGGCATACAATCGGGGAATTTGATTGCTTCCATCACCTAACTCCTCTAAAATCGCTGCTTCACGCTGAAATCGTTGTTGTACCAACTGATATATTTGAGGGTTGTTTTGAATTGGTTTGAGTTGTTTGATGACACAACGGCGATTGGAAGGCATTTGGGTATCTTCTGCTAAGAAAGTCTCACCAAATCCACCCCTTCCTAAAGTATGAATAATGCGATAGCGGTTGTTGAGCAGCATTTATAACAATGAGCGTCCGTAATAAACGACTAAGAAGTTAGGTCACTTCTTAAAATACCTCAGGTTATAACGGTCTTGATAAGCGGCAATATACTCAACATTTTTCTTTTCTAAAGGTGATAGTAAATTTAACTGATCAAATTCATCAGGTGAATATTTGGCACTATACCAAGGTTGACGATTGAAGTAGTTTTGCAGTCCAGGAGTTTGAAATCGGCGACCATGACGTGCAAAAATCGCATTTCGCATAATGTCTAGCGTGAAGCTATCTTTACCATCTAAGTCAGAATCGGTGACTGGTCGAGAAGACAACCATGAATAATCGCTGTCGTCAGTAGGAATCCATTGAGGAGTTGGTATTGGAACTATAGTTTGAGATGCTGTTGTTGACTGAGTTGGTGTTGGCGTTGGGTTTGGTATGTTAGTGGTTTGAGATGCTGTTGTTGACTGAGTTGGTGTTGGCGTTGGGTTTGGTATGTTAGTGGTTTGAGATGGTATGGCTATGGGAGTCATGGAAGATTGTGGCTGCTCTGATGGCGGGGATGGTGTGAGCATGAGACTAGTGAGGACAGACCCACCAACTAAAGTACCTATGATTAAACTGCCAACAAGGATTCTTTTATGACTATTGGTGGAAGGACGATTTCCCGCATTTTGTAAAGCATTCAGCATTTCTGTTGCTGTTGAGAATCGGTCTCGTGGATGGTAAGCGATCGCCCGATCAATGACCGTTGCCATCGTCAAACTCACATGAGGGGCGTATTGTCGCCAGACCATCTCACCTGTTTGTGAATTTGTTGCTAGTTGTTGTGGTTGTTTACCTGTAAGGAGATAAATTGCGGTGATTCCCAAGCTGTATAAATCACTGGAATAAACTGGTCTACCTGCTGCTTGCTCACTAGGCATATAGCCTGGGGTTCCAATCACAATTGAGCTTGTGGGACTACCTTGGGAATTCATCACTGTACCCATTGTTTCTCGCACTGCGCCAAAATCAATCAGCACTGGCTTTCCATCACGATGGCGCAAAATGATGTTATCTGGCTTGATATCACGGTGAACAATGTGCTTTGAATGTACGTACTCCAGAACTGGTAATAAGCTGATGAATATTTCCCGAACTGTATTTTCACTTAATGCCCCTTGTTGCTGAACTTTCGATGTTAGCGTATCGCCTTCAATCCATTCCTGAACCAAGTAGAATTGCCCGTTTAGCTGAAAATAAGCATACAAGGCTGGAATTTGGTCACAACTTCCACCGAGTTCTTCTAAAATTGCTGCTTCCCGTTGAAACCGTTCTTGCACCAGTTGATAAATCTGGGGATTGTGGTGTATCGGTTTGAGTTGTTTAATCACACAACGGCGAAGGGAGGGCATTTGGGTATCTTCTGCTAGAAAAGTGTCTCCAAAGCCACCGCTTCCTAAAGTGCGAATAACTTGATAGCGGTTGTTTAGCAGCATTTGCATCAATGAGCAGCAGTTCCAAGGGTGAGCGCTTGTCAAGTATTTTACCGGCTTTTTCTATTATTCATGGCTCAACAATTGTTACCTGTAAATTTCTGTAAACAACAGTAGAGACGTTGCATGCAACGTCTCTACATCTGTGAAATGTTCTTAATGACCTATCGAAGCCTAAAACGGTGGTAATGGCCTGCAGCCAGATATTTTCAACTAGGCTTCACTACCAAAACTGAACAAGGAGCTTCTTCAACAACTTGGCTACTGACCGAGCCTTGGACAATGCGCTTCATACCAGTTAACCCACGAGTGCCAATGACAATCAAGTCAGCCTTATAAATGTTAGCAAGGCGAATAATCTCTTCTGCGGGGTCGCCTGTAACTAACTCCAATTCACTTTTGACTGGTAGCTCATCTTGGTAGGCTTTCAGTTGCTTTTCAACTTGTAAATAAGATAGTGCTGGTGATTCTGGATGAGGACGATCAGCGGGTAGTTCCATTTGCGACTCCAACGTAGGAAAGACATGAGAGAGAACGACTCTACAATCTTTTGGCAGGACCAATTCCTGTAAAGTCTGAATCACTCTATCTGCAATTTCTGTATCGTCTAGAGCTACCAAAATAGTTGTCAGCACCGCTCTCGTCTCCTCAACAGTGACTGTTTAAATAAGTGTTAGGCGAGAGTGATTAGTAACTTAACCAACTGCCTAAACTAGGAAATTAGTTTGTGTAGCCTCAAACCTTGAGTTTGGAGGCATAAACTAATTTTTACCAAAAGTAAGCAGGAAAGAAAAATTAAGAATTTAGAATCAATCTTCCTTTTGAACTCGACGTCTCACTGAATCAGCATGGGAGGGCAAACCTTCGGATGTTGCCAGTACGTCTATTGCACCAGCAACCTTTTCGAGTGCGGTTTGTGAGTATTGGATAATACTAGAATGTTTCAAAAACGTTTCAACACTCAATGCCGAGGCATAGCGAGCAGCGCCAGAAGTTGGTAAGGTGTGATTTGGTCCAGCCAAATAATCTCCTACTGCTTCTGGTGTGGAATAGCCTAAGAAAATAGCACCAGCATGACGAATCTGTGGTAGCAATGCCCAAGGATCTTCCACTTCTAGCTCCAAATGTTCGGGTGCAAACTCATTCGATAACTCAGCCGCAGCTTCGAGGGATTCTACAATCACAATCAAGCCGTAGTGAGCGATCGCTTTTTCTGTGTCGAGCCGACGGGGATGATTGACGAGTTGTCTTTCCACAGCAACCTTGACGTTTTTCGCCAAACCAGGATCTGTTGTTAACAAAACTGCTGCTGCCATGGGGTCGTGTTCTGCTTGTGCCAACAAGTCACTAGCAACATAGATTGGATTTGCTGTTTCATCAGCAATGATCAGCACCTCACTTGGTCCCGCTAAGGAATCAATGCCGACAGTGCCGTAGACAAGTTTTTTTGCTAGGGTGACATAGATGTTACCTGGTCCAGTGATGACATTAACTTTAGGAATCGTTTCTGTACCGTAGGCTAAAGCAGCAATCGCTTGTGCCCCACCGACACGATAGATTTCTTGTACCCCAGCCTCTTGTGCAGCAACCAAAACTGCTGGGTTAATTGTTTTTCCTGCTCTTGGTGGTGTGACCATCACCACCTGTGGGACACCAGCCACGATAGCTGGAATTGCATTCATAAGTACCGTACTTGGATAGGCAGCACGACCACCCGGCACATACAACCCTGCTCGGTCTACGGGAGTGTAGCGCTTGCCTAGCACTACATCATCATCGCCAAAGTTTACCCAGCTTTTCGGAACTCGCTGGCGGTGAAACGCCTCTATTTGGCGGCTAGCGAGCCGAATTGCCTCGAGCAACTCCTTCGAGACTTGTTGATAGGCAGCATCGAGTTCCGAGCCTGTGACACGCAGTTCTTCTGCCGTAAGAGTTTGTTGATCAAACTCGGCTGTATAATGCAACACAGCTTTGTCACCTTGGCGCTTCACTGCCTGCAACACTTCCCGTACAGTTGCTTCTTTGTGAAGCACTTGTTCATCTTGGGTGCGATCGCAGATCCGTTGTAGTTCTGCTCTGACGTCTGCCTGCTGAGTAATGATTCGCAGCATGGAGTAAGGACAATGCCAAATGATTGAAAATTCTTGAATTGAGAGTAAGTCTTGTGCCTGACCCAAGAGGGTGAAAAGCGAATCCCCACTCTCTTCTCTAGCTTAACCTGGATTTTTTTGATACTTCCATAACTTTCAGCATGAAGTTCTTTTGAGAAGATGACTAAATGGCTTACTATTACTGCCTTTTTAGCTTCTTTGAGTTTGAAAAAATCAATTTTAGCTTCAGTAGGAAGTAAAGGTCCAAATTCACATCACACCTGTCGTTTCTCCGAAATTTTTCAGGAGATAACAGCGGTGTTTCACCTTCTTCAATGCAGTTTCTGTGGGTAACCTACAGACAACTGTGTTAGCTGGAGGATGCTTTCTCCTCAATTTAACAGTCTTTGTTGCTGCCAACTACCTGTTAAAGATAGTAAGTGTATAGTTTTTACCTATTTTTTTGAATTTACTAGCCTACGTTTTTACAGAAACCACATATCAACTTTATGCATTATTTAAAACCCTCAATATCCTCTTGTCTGTATCTCCTTGTTTATTGCAATACATCTTGCTTAGGCTCAAACTATATTTGAGACGATTAGCACCACTTTGTAACCAGTGGTAAGATTAGGTGGTAGTCATACTAGAGTAATCTATTTTAACGTATTTCCAAGCTGAAGAACAAATTGAAGAAAGACTTTTGATAAGTAAAACGATGTGAATAAACACAACTTTACGCTGGAACTGTTTAGTAGTTAGTCGTGAGTTGTTAGTAGGAAAGACAGCGTCTCAACAACACTTGTTTACAAGTTCAGGTTTACCTGCGCTTACCTGACGTGAAAATCATCCTTATCAACCTTGCACTTACAGCACCAAATTCCAGATAACAATGGTGTACAATTAGTTCTTCAAAAGAAACAAAACAAATGAAAACTTTATCAAAAAAACTAATATTTCATTGAGGGTTTATACCGTTTCTTTTGCGAAGATGCATTATATAGCAATCCTAAATCATTGGCAAATATGAAGAAACCCGGTTTTTTAAGAAACCGGGTTTGTGAATTTGACGAATTTGTTACTCAAATAGGATTGCCATATCACACCTCATTCGAGAGTGAGAAGTTAAGAGTTAAGAGCAACCAATAAAACTCCTAACTTTTAACTCTACTCATCCTCATCGTCGAAATCGTCGTCGTCTTCTTCGTAATCTTCCTCGTCGGCAACATCGTCGATTTCATCAGCTATCAACTCATCATCGTCATCCAGAATAGACCTTTCTGTGTGTCTATTACCGAAGCTTGATTCACTAAGGGTGGGAGAATCCAAATTGTAGGTGCGGGCTGTACGATCATCTAGCACCATATCTAATGGATCATCCACTTCGTCTAAGACACTGCTACTCATATCAGCAGCATAGTCATCAATTGCTCCGGGTTCTTCATAGGCATTGAACCCAGTACCTGCGGGAATCAATCGTCCAATGATGACGTTTTCCTTCAAGCCGCGCAGCCAATCTGATTTACCTTCAATTGCTGCCTCAGTTAAGACTCGTGTTGTTTCTTGGAAGGAAGCCGCAGAAATAAAGCTGTCTGTATTCAAGGATGCCTTGGTAATACCCAACAAAACTGGAGTGTACTGTGCACGTGCACCACCAGTGATAGCCATAGCTTCATTTACCTGCTCAATTTGGCGTAACTCTACTAATTCTCCGGGGAGCATAGTCGTGTCACCACCATCATCTACCCGCACCTTCGAGGTCATTTGGCGGACGATAACTTCAATGTGCTTATCAGCAATATCAATACCTTGGGACTGATACACAGATTGCACTTCGTTTACCAAGAACGTCTGCACTTTTTGTAAAGCATGGCTCGCACAGGCATAGACTCCATCCTCAGAACCCAAATTGAAAAAGACTTCCAAAATTTCGTGGGGATTGGAGGGACCATCAGTCAGCACTTGTCCTGCTTGTACATGCGCTCCATCTGGAACGATCAAGTTTTGTCCAGGTCCAATTTGATAATCTGTGACTACGCCATTAGATTCCAGAATTTTTACAGCGATCGCTTCATCACCATCACCGTAAACCACCTTGACCTCTCCTCCACGACGTGCCAGAACACACGCCTCTTTAGGCTTACGAGCTTCTAGGAGTTCCTCAATTCTGGGCAACCCTTGAATAATGTCTCCAGTCTTGGCACGTTCAAATACAAGCAACACCAAGTTATCACCGCGCTGTACCAAATCGCCGTCTTCTATTTGCAAAACTGCTCCAGGGCTGACGCGATAAGGACGACCGACACGGAGGGTAACAGAGTAGGACACTGGGCTAGCAAGGGATGTAGAAGAGGCATCTTCACCTGCACTACTGGCTTCGCCTAATTTCTTAATTGAAACCACTTGCCCAGATTCTTCGACAAAAGTTCCTGGTGCAATTTCTGTACCCTCTACAAGCAGATCACCTACTTTCACCTTCGGCTTTGCAGTATTCATGACTATCATGTCACTATGGCGCAATACCAAACAGCGGCGAACTGCTTCTGTGCCTCGTTGCACACCCCGCACAATACCACCTTCTTTGGACAAAATTTGGGTACGTGCAACGACAGATCCAGGTGCGATTGTTTGCCCATCCTCTACCTCTAGGGTTGTATGGGTACTACCTTGGGTAGCATCTGCAGTGATATCCCGACGAACTACCAAGGATTCCAATATCACTAGTTGCAAGCGTTGAACCTCTGAGTCATCGGCATCAGCAACCAATTCAATATCTGCTGCTAGAGGAGAAGCATTGTGGTCCTGGTCGCCTTCCTGTTCTATTTCCAGTACCAGTTGAGTCCGTAACAACTCTACACCCTCAACAGTCTTGACGCGTTCAGAATCCTTATAAGGCAGGCGCTGTACTGCCCGTAACTGAATTGAACGTCCTGTTTGCTGACTGACTGATGTGGTTGATGGTACATCAGGATTGTTTGGCACAGGGAATTCAAAGACTGTACGGCTCAGTAGTGCAGGACCTTCGGGAGATTCTACATACTCGATATACCGTAACTCTGTGGCGATTTGTCCCAATAACTCTTCACCAGGCTGAACAAAAGTTCCGTCTTTACCCATCACTGCCTCTGGATCATCCACCATGAGCAGTTCCCCTGGCTTGATCACGACTTCTCTAAGGATGTCGTTTTTCTGGGTAACTTCCACCACACCACTGTTTTGGCAGAATATATCCTTAACAACCTCAGTGCCAGCTTCTACAAACTGACCATCTTCTACTAATAGTAAGGAGATATCCTTGTTGACTTCGTGGGTTTCTTCTGGAATCCACAGGAGTGTGCCTCCCTGGACAACTTCATAACCTTGTTTTGCTTTACCTTTTTTCTGGACTTCCACGCCAGCGTATTTCAGCAATCCACCAGTGGTTGTACGATAGCGGTCATCAATCAACTCAGCGACAACCTGACCATTTTGAACTTTTGTGCCTGGGGTTGCTCTCAGGTTAAAGACTTGGTTATTTCCAGTTGAGACTAGATAGTTGTTACGACCTTGAGAACTTTGCACTGTTACGGTTGCCTGATCTAATACAACTGAAGCAGTGATAATTTCAATTTCTCGGGTGCTCTTTCCTGGGGTTGCTTCAGGCAAGCGTACGACACCACCATGTAATGTCGTTAGCTTAGTTTCGGCTAATACACCATTTGTTGTGATGGTATCGCCATTATTAACTACTAATTCTGCCCCTGGTGGTAAGTTATAAACTTCCCCTGACAGAATCCATATCAAGCCGCCCCGTGCTGCTGTTGTGGTTGTGTTGCCCTGGCGGTCAGTTTTTTGTTCTGCCACAACCTCAGAAAACTTCACTTCTCCTGCCAAGTCAGAAGCTACGTCTTTGACAGCTTTTTCTGTATTGGCACGAGTTGTGCGACCCCCAAGCGCAACTTCTGCTATGAGCTGATCCTGTTTGACTTGCTGTTTGTCAACAATATAGAGTGTAGAACCTTGGGTGACACCAATTTCTACAGGTTTTGCCTGTTTATGTTCCTCTAGTGGGTCAAGAAAGATCGTACCGTTGGTTTCTACGTAAAGGGCATCTTCTCCGTGACGGGTGCGAAATGGTCTTGTCCGCATTTTTGAAGCAAAGCGAATAGTACCATCAATGTCAGCTCGCACTTGTTTTGCCACTTCGCCGGTAAATACACCACCTGTGTGGAAAGTCCGCATGGTTAACTGGGTTCCCGGCTCACCGATGCTTTGTGCTGCAATAATACCGACAGCTTCCCCTAAATCAACCATTTTGGCATGTGCCAAACTCCAACCGTAGCAGTGTTGGCATACAGAACGTGCTGCTTCACAAGTTAGAGGCGATCGCACCATCACTTCAGTCACCCCAGCTTTTTGGATGACTAGAGCTAAGTCATCGGAAATTGGAGTGTTCCGAGGTGCAATGACTTCTCCTGTTACTGGATGCACGACATCAACAGCAACGACTCGTCCTAGCAACCTTGTAGCCAGGGGAATTAGGACTTTGTTGCCTTCTGTCATGGAGCGCAAGGGAATGCCCCTAGTGGTACCGCAATCAAATTCCCGGATAATCACATCTTGGGCTACATCCACCAGACGACGGGTTAAGTAACCAGAGTCAGCAGTTCGCAGTGCCGTATCTACTAAGCCTTTTCTTGCACCGTAAGAGGAGATGATATATTCTGTTACAGTCAGACCTTCGCGGAAGTTGGTTTTGATGGGCAAGTCGATGATTTCCCCTTGAGGATCTGCCATCAGTCCCCGCATTCCTACCAATTGTCTTACCTGAGAGATGTTACCTCTGGCTCCGGAGTTCTGCATCATGTAAACGGAGTTTAGAGGATTGGTCTTTTGGAAGTGGCTGACAACTTCGTCCTTAAGAGCTTCACTCGTACTATTCCACGTGTCAATAACTTTTTGGAAGCGCTCAACTTCCGTAATTTCTCCACGTTGATAACGAGCTTCAGTAGCACGAATTTCCGCTTCAGCAGCGTCTAAGAGCGATCGCTTACTTGGCGGCACCATCAAATCATCAATACTGATGGAAACTCCTGCTTTGGTAGCGTAACGAAATCCCAAATCTTTCAATTTGTCAGCCATGACTGCTGTCCGTGCCGTACCATAGTGCGTAAACGACCAAGCAATCAAATTTCTCAATTGACCTTTGCCAACTATACGATTCCGAAAAATTAATTTTTCACTAGTCATTCGTTTAAGAGTTCCTATTCACTAGTCATGGGGCATGGAGCATGGGGGCATGGGGTATGGGAAAGACAAATTTCTATGAGTGCTGGTAAACGCAGTCCATAACGCGTTTTGTGAGAACTGTCTTATGGGTCTAAGGTAAGGAATCTTCTTAAATACCTATGCCCTATTCCCTATTCCCCATTCCCTAGCTCGCTATTGCTTCAAGAATCGCCTTATTGTAAATAACGCGACCTGGAGTTGTACGTATATACTGAGAGATTAAATTTCCCTGGGCATCTTCTCTGATACGGCGGAATTTATAAAGCACAGTTCGGCTACCGTCGCCGTTTTCTTCTATCTGTATAGGCTCTGTATCAGGTTGGTCTGTCTCAACTTCGCCGTCGAACCGCACATAGATAAAGGCATGTAAGTCAACTTGCTGCTGCTCATAAGCTATAACGACGTCATCTAGAGAAGCAAAGTACCTTCCTGCTCCCTTGGTTGCACGAGGGTTTTCTGCAGTTAAGTAATAGGCTCCTAACACCATATCTTGGCTAGGTGTGATAATTGGCTTACCTGTAGCCGGTGACAAAATGTTGTTAGAAGCGAGCATTAACAACCGCGCCTCCGCCTGACTTTCCAGCGAGAGCGGTACGTGGACTGCCATTTGGTCACCGTCAAAGTCAGCGTTAAATGCTGGACACACCAAGGGGTGGAGTTGAATAGCTCTCCCTTCTACCAAAATTGGCTCAAAAGACTGAATACCCAAGCGGTGCAGTGTTGGTGCTCGGTTAAGTAAAACTGGGTGTCCTTCAATGACTTCTTCTAGCACATCCCATACACTTGGATCGGAGCGAGATATGAGCTTTTTCGCCGCTTTGATATTGTTCACCATCCCACTGCGGATCAAACGATTGATGACAAATGGTTGAAAGAGTTCAATTGCCATTTCTCTTGGCAAACCGCACTGGTGGATTTTGAGCTTTGGTCCTACCACAATAACGGAACGTCCAGAGTAGTCAACCCGTTTACCCAATAAGTTTTGGCGGAAACGACCTTGCTTACCCTCAATAATGTCTGACAAAGACTTCAGTGGTCGGTTATTGGCTCCCACCACTGTTCGTCCACGACGACCATTGTCAATCAATGCGTCCACTGCTTCTTGCAACATCCGCTTTTCGTTGCGAACGATAATCTCAGGAGCCAGAATTTCTTGCAAGCGTGCTAGACGATTATTACGGTTAATGACTCGCCGATACAAATCATTCAAGTCGCTGGTGGCAAATCGTCCACCATCCAGCTGCACCATGGGACGTAAGTCAGGAGGAATCACGGGGATCACCGTCATAACCATCCACTCTGGTTTAGAGCCGGTGGCGATGAAGTTGTCAATCACCCGCAGCCGCTTAATCAGCTTTGCTCGCTTTTGACCCTTAGCAACTTGAATTTCTTCCCGCAGGCTTTCTGCTTCTTGCTCTAAGTTAATATCAGCTAGCAAGCGCAGTAATGCCTCTGCACCAATACCAACCTCTACTCCTTGCAGTTGAGAATCTTCACTGTAAATTTGGTCTTCAATTTCCAGCCACTGATCTTCACTGAGGAGCTGTTTATATGTTAGGGTTTCAGCATTGCCAGGACTAAGAACAACATAGGAATTGAAATAGACAATTTGCTCTACATCTCGCAAGGGCATATCCAGCAAGATGGAAATATAGCTAGGAATCCCTTTGAGATACCAAACGTGAGCAACTGGTGCGGCGAGCTTAATATAGCCCATACGATGGCGACGCACACGTGATTCAGTCACTTCTACGCCACAGCGTTCGCATACAATACCTCTGTGACGTACTCTTTTGTATTTTCCACAATGGCATTCCCAATCTTTAGCCGGACCAAAGATGCGCTCACAAAATAAGCCATCCATTTCCGGCTTTAGGGTACGGTAATTTATAGTTTCTGGCTTGGTAACTTCACCTACCACCTGACCGTTGGGTAGAGTTCTTTCGCCCCACTGGCGAATGCGTTCAGGGGATGCCAAGCCGATTTTAACGTAGTCAAACTGATTCGTTTGGGCAGGTCTCATTTGTTTGGTGCTGAGTTCTAAGTTTTAACTTGGAGAGGGAACACGGGCTTGAGGCTGTGTTTGTGTGAGTATTCAGTTTTGATCGGGAGTGGGGAGTTAGGAGTGGGGAGTTAGGAGGAGCCAGTGCGTTGCGGGGGTTCCCCCCGTTGTAGCAACTGGCGTTTAGGAGTTATGAATTTTTATTCCTCACACCCTATTCCCTACACCCTATTCCCTATTTACTCTTCTTCTTCTAGCGAATCGCGGGAAAGGGATTCATAAGTTGGACGTGGTGGTGTGCGACGAGATCCTTGATCTGCCATTAAATCGACTTCCACATCTAGGGAACTACCGTCTGTTTGTGTTTCCACTTTGTGTACGGCGATATCTAAGCCCAAGGATTGCAGTTCTCGCATCAATACTTTGAAGGATTCTGGTGTACCAGGTCGGGGAATTGCTTTGCCTTTGACGATCGCATTGAGTGCTTCGTTGCGTCCCTGCATGTCGTCTGACTTCACAGTGAGCAACTCCTGTAAAGTGTAAGCTGCACCAAAGGCTTCCAATGCCCACACTTCCATTTCCCCAAACCGTTGACCACCTTGCTGTGCTTTACCACCCAAGGGTTGCTGGGTCACGAGTGAGTATGGACCTGTGGAGCGAGCATGAATCTTGTCGTCTACCAAATGCACCAGTTTCAACATGTAAGCCACACCTACGGTTACTGGTCTGTCAAATGGTTCTCCTGTACGGCCATCAAACACCATGATTTTACCAGGTTGCTCTGGGTTGTAGACCCAGTCTTTACTTGTTTCGTCTCGTGCTTCTTGAAGCTTGCCATGGACAATGCTTCGAGACGATTCCTCACCGTACATTTCGTCAAAAGGTGTTAGTTTAAACCTGACTCCAAGGTTATGACCAGCCCAACCTAACAGACATTCAAATACCTGTCCAACGTTCATCCGGCTGGGTACACCTAATGGGTTCAGTACGATATCTACAGGTGTGCCATCAGGCAAATATGGCATATCTTCTATTGGCAATATCCGGGAAATAATTCCCTTATTTCCGTGACGTCCTGCCATTTTGTCGCCGACTTGGATTTTGCGCTTCTGGGCTACATATACCCGCACAACCATATTGGCACCTGGAGGCAATTCATCACCTTGCTCTCGAGTAAAGAGGCGTACATCAACGACACGTCCCTTTTCACCATTGGGTACACGCAGTGAGTTATCCCGAACATCCCGCGCTTTTTCTCCGAATATTGCCCGCAACAGCTTTTCTTCTGGTGGCTGGTCTGATTCGCCCTTGGGCGTAACTTTTCCAACAAGGATATCTCCTGCTTCTACCCATGCCCCAATCCGAATGATCCCCTGTTCATCCAATTGACGCAAGGCATCTTCCCCGACATTGGGAATTTCTCGGGTGATTTCTTCTGGTCCCAATTTTGTTTGTCTGGCCTCAATTTCATATTTTTCAATGTGAATTGAGGTGTAGACATCGTCTTGCACCAGCTTTTCCGAAATTAAAATTGCGTCTTCATAGTTGTAGCCTTCCCATGGCATGTAGGCAACAATAATATTTTGTCCTAGCGCCAGTTCACCACCTTCCGTTGAGGAACCATCAGCTAATACCTGACCTGCTACTACGCGTTCTCCCACTCGCACAAGTGGTTTTTGGTTGAGACATGTGTCTTGGTTAGACCGCTGGTACTTCGAAAGTGTGTACCTAATTTCTTTCTCTTGTGTATTTGCCTTGGGAGCCACTTCACGTTGGACTAATGCTGTTGTTGCAGCAGTTTCGTTGTCACCCTCTAGAGGCAAGGCATGTGAAGCTTCCTCTATTGCTCGCGTATTGCGGGGACGTACACGAATCTCTGTAGCATCTACATATGTCACATCACCATCAGTACGGGACACAATCACCATACCGGAGTCTCTCGCTCCTTGTGCTTCTAAACCCGTTCCTACCAAAGGACGCTCTGGTTTTAACAGGGGAACTGCTTGCCGTTGCATGTTCGAGCCCATGAGTGCACGGTTTGCGTCATCATGCTCCAAGAAAGGTATCATGCTTGTAGCAACAGACACAATTTGTACTGGGGAAACTGCGATATAGTCTACTTGTTCAGGTGTTGTGGTAGAAAATTCCTGACGGTAGCGCACTGGTACTTGTGGGCCAATGAGGTAACCATTTTCATCAGTAGGCGCATCTCCCGCTGCCACTCGCAGGTCATCTTCTTCATCAGCAGTCATGTACACAGGCTGTATATCATACCGTACTCGCCCATTTTCTACAGGTCGGAAGGGGGTTTCCAGGAAACCATACTGATTTACCCGAGCATGGGTTGCCAAGGAACCAATCAAACCAGCGTTAGGACCTTCTGGTGTCTCAATTGGGCAAATGCGTCCATAGTGAGAGGGATGGATATCTCGGACAGCAAATCCCGCACGTTCACGGGTTAAACCACCAGGACCAAGGGCAGAAAGGCGACGTTTATGGGTCAGTTCTGCTAGAGGGTTGGTCTGATCCATGAACTGTGATAACTGGCTGGAGCCGAAGAATTCTTTAATTGCCGCTACTAATGGTTTGGGGTTCACCAAAGAAGCAGGCGTTAATACCTCAGCATCAGAGACGGTCATCCGTTCCCGAATAATGCGTTCTAGCCGGTTTAACCCAACCCGAACTTGATTTTGTAGCAACTCGCCGACGCTTCTCACCCGACGGTTGCCCAAGTGATCAATGTCGTCTGTGTTACCAATGTCATATTCAAGGTTGATCAGATAATCCACTGCTGCTAATATATCTGTAGAAGTCAAAACCCTGATTGGTTCTGGCACTTGGAGCCGAAGCTTCTTGTTCAGTTTGTAGCGTCCAACACGTCCTAAGTCATATCGCTTGGGATCAAAAAAGCGCGAGTCTAAGAGTTGTTGTCCTCCTAAGACTGTAGGTGGTTCCCCAGGGCGTAATTTCCGGTACAATTCCATCAAAGCTTCTTCTTCAGAGAACTGGCCTTCTTTTTCGATGGTTTTTTGGAAGTACTCTGGGTGACGTAGGGCGTCAAAAATTTCGTTGTCTGATAATCCTAAAGCTTTTAAGAGTACCTGGGCTGAGAGCTTACGAGTCTTATCAATACGTACCCACACCAAATCATTCCGGTCTGTTTCAAACTTCAGCCATGCTCCTCGGTTAGGGATCAAGCTAGCTGAATAGGTACGCCGTCCATTTTTGTCAATTTCTGATTTGTAGTAAACTCCTGGCGATCGCACAATCTGGTTAACAATCACGCGTTCAGCACCGTTGATGATGAACGTACCGCGATCAGTCATCAGAGGCAAATCACCGATAAATACTTCTTGCTCTTTGATTTCTCCCGTTTCTTTATTAATCAGACGTGTAGGCACGTACATTTGTACGGCATATGTACTGTCCCGCCGTTTGGCTTCTTCGACACTGTACTTGGGCTCTTTTAGTTTGTAGTTCTGACCCAAAAAGTGCAGTTCTAGTTTGCCGGTATAATCTGTGATCGGACTAAAGGAGTTGAGCTCTTCGATCAGCCCTTCTTCCAAAAACCAGCGGAAGCTAGAACGCTGGATTTCAATCAAGTCGGGCAACAAAAAGGCGGGTTCCATAATAGTTTCGTTAGTCATGCCTCTACCTTTGTTAACCTGTTTAAACTCGTGTGTTGTTGGGAACCTCTCCTTATATCACCTGCTGGGTACAGGTTCTTCAGGCAAAGGTCGCGGTTAAATTTGGAAAACGTAACTTTTAACAGAGGCTTGTAGCCTCTTACAAGGTACAAAAGCAGGAAAAACCCAGCTATTTCCTTGACTTTTTTGTTGCGCATCTTTTAGCTGGTGCTGTATTTGTTCTGCTTTGTTCACTTCACTCTCCAAAAAGCGCGTTACTTTACCTATATAGATCTACTTTGGGCAAAATATTCAGTATTTCCACTCAAGTTAATAGTGTCCTAACTGCTAAGGGTTTTTGTCTACTTTTTGTAGTTTGTGTGACTTGATGCTGGGTGGTGTTCACAAGGTGATTACATTTAATGATTTTCTATAGGTAAAAATCGAGCTTAGCTTTCGTCGGGCAAAAGTTTAGCTCAATCTTAAATGAAAAGGGTATACCTCTATGTGATTATGGATATCCGCTTGTAGAGATTGGTTGGACGCTCAAGTGGACGATAGCTCTACTCAAGTTTATGAGTGTATGATCGCTTCCTTAATTATTATGACGCAAGCGAACCTTTTTTGGAGGACATAATAATATCATATTTTTGTCTTCCTTAAGGTTTATTTTTTTTACAACCTCCAGGTTTTTCAGACAAACAATAGCACACCTTTATAGTGCCAAGCCAAATAACTTACAGGCATTCTGAGTCGTAAGCGATGCGATCACTTCTAGCGTTTCTCCCCGAAGTCGAGCAACTTGCTCAGCCACATAGTGAACGTATGCCGGCTCATTACGGCGTTCGCCTCGCTTAGGAACGGGAGCTAGGAATGGGCAATCTGTTTCAACTAATAAGCGGTCACTTCTCACCATAGCCACAGATTCTTGGATTTGTTTGGCATTTTTGAAAGTTACAGTTCCACTGAAGCTAATATAAAAGCCTAACTCCTGGAACCATTCTGTTTCAGTTGGTGTTCCACCCCAGCAATGCATAACGCCACGTACGCTTTCCCCTTTAAGCTCTTTCCATTTTTGGAGAACTCTTCGGACTTCGGAGGCCGCATCGCGACAGTGGATAATTACTGGTAGGTTAAGTTCACTGGCAATTTCTAACTGTGACTCAAACACTCTAAGCTGTTGTTCATAGTCCTTTGCTTTGTAAAAATCTAGTCCAGTTTCCCCAATCGCTACGACCTTAGAGTCAGAACATGCTAAAAACTTAATCTCTTCTGCTGTCTTGTCAGTCCACTGAGCAGCATCTAAAGGATGTAACCCTACTGCAAAGCTCAGTTCAGGAAATCTATGCGCTAGAGCTTGGATGCTGCCAAACTCTGATGGTTCGACACACGAGTGTACTAAATGCACGACTCCTGCTTGTTGCCATCGCGATCGCACTGCTTCTAAGTCTGTTTGAAAAGCATCAAAGTTAAGGTGAACGTGGGTGTCGATTAGCTGCATTGTTTGTCCTTTGTTCTTGGTCATTAGGTCATGTGTGCTTGACTGTTGACCAATGATTGATGAACGCCCATTGCTTCCTTATGGCAGAGCCTTATACCAGTAGCCATGAAAGCCAATCAAGCTTCATACACACTGGTTTGGCTCATTGAACAGTTTGACACTAGATTGCTACCTTGCGCGTATACACCTCTAGGGCGACTACAAGCCAGGAAAGCAGCCTAAACTACAGAACTGTCCTATCCAATACATTGCTTCCCAATGGCTATTGTGCAGATGCTGCTTGTTGTTTGTAAGCTTTCAGTCTTTGAGCTAGTTTTGATTTTTTTCTAGCTCCGTTGTTAGGATGAAGAACACCTCGCTTTACAGCTTTGTCAATTTTGCTGTATGCAGCAGACATTTGAGAGAGCACTTCTTGCTCCAATTCTGGATTAGGGTTAGCTGCATAAGTTTCTACAACGGTGAAATATTTCTTCATCAGCGTTTTAACTGCTGATTTATAAGCTTTGTTGCGCAATCGATTGCGTTCTGCGATTTCGGCGCGTTTAAGAGCAGACTTTGTATTCGCCACAGTCAGTCCCAAGAATAATAATTACGTAACCACACTACTAGATTTACTAATATAGCATCAATTTTGCCAATGTTAAGATTTGAGTGAAAAATCTCACAAAAAATTTTGCTGTCACAAAAACCGTGTGGCTACAGGCAAAAAACTTAACATGATTATGAGCTTTGTTAAAAGCAACTTGACTAGACTGCGTTGGTGGTGCACTAGAACAATTCACTAAATAAATACCAACTAAGTTGGGTATGTAGCTTTATTTAAGATTTTGAATGGTTCGCACCAAAAGCAGTGTGGTTATCTTAAACGAGATTAACATTTCCCTTATCTTAGCGCTGATTTGAGTGAGTTGTGCTGAATTGGGAAAATTTATGAATGGGGAGTGGGGAGAAGAGGGAGACAAGGGGGACGAGGAGGACAAGGGG
>JAJPJF010000302.1 GCA_021324415.1 Nostocales cyanobacterium Centralia_MAG_434 | reverse complement strand
TCCCTTGTCCTCCTTGTCTCCCTTGTCCCCCTTGTCTCCCTTGTCCCCCTTTTCCCCCTTGTCCCCCCTGTCCCCCTTCTCTCCCTTGTCCCTATTACACTACCCTCCCATTGGAAGATTAATAATAAACTCCGTCCCTTGTCCAGGCGTGGAGATACAGTACAATTGTCCACCGTGTTTTTCAACAATAATTTGATAACTCATAGATAGTCCTATTTCAGGTTTTTTACCAATAGATTTGGTAGTGAAGGATGGATCAAAAATTTGATGCTGAACCTCCTGGGTTATTCCAGAACCTTTAGCTGCAATACGAATAATTAATTGCGTAGGTGCTGGCATATGAGTTCGAATCCGAATCAGTGGACTGGAAGCTTGATGATCACCCTGTAAGCCTGGTTCTTTACCTACCCGTAACTTCTTTTGTTTTATTTCTTCTTTCAAAGAATTGATCGCATAACTCAGAATATTTACAAAAACTAGGTTAAGTTGCCCAACATAGCACTTCACTAAGGGAATATTGCCATATTCCTTAACGATTTTGATGCTTTCTGTATTTGTCTGAACTTTGAGGCGACTTTGTAAAATCAACAAGGCACTGTCAATGCTTTCATGGATATCAACTTCTTTTTTCTCAGCCTCATCAAAACTAGAAAGATTATATAAGTAACGGACTACTCGCTGGATATGCTTGCTTGCTCCCTTAATAGAAGTTAAAAGCATAGGAAGTTCAGTAGTTACAAGATCTAGGTCAATTTGCTTGATTGCAGTTTGTATTTCTGCTACTGGCTGAGGATAGCGCTGTTGGTACAAGCTGAGGAGATGTAGAAGTGCCTGAATATAACGGGTAGCATGAATCAGGTTTCCTGTGATTAGGTTAATTGGGTTTTTGATGTCGTGAGCAACCTCAGCAACAATTTGTCCCAAGACAGCCATTTTTCCCTGATTTACTAATAAGGCATTGTTATGCTGAAGCTCACGCAAACCTGTTTCAGCTATTTCAGATTTTTCCTTTTCTTGTTGTAGTTGATTTAGTGTTAGGATATGAAGCTGAGAGTAAGCTAAGAGTAAAGAATAAAAATCGACTACCTTGTGCTTTCCAGACTTTGTTTTTACAATAACTGGCTCATAAACAAATTGGGGTGAGCGCTGCAATGCTTCTTGAGTTGCCTTCACAATCAGTGTGTCTTCAGAAAGTACAAACTCCTGTTGCTGAAGTAAGTTGTAGAGATAGTCAATAGGTCTTTCAGAAAACAACCCTAAACTGTAAGGACGGCTCATTTTCTCAAAAAAACTCCGCCGCGATATCATCCCCATATAATGCTGATTTCTAGTCAAAATAATTCCTGGTAATAGCGGCTCTTGTTCAAAGAGTTTAGCTAAATCATTACCAGGATGATCTAACTCAATGTCCACCTCCCAAGATGGTAATTGCCCCAAGGTTGACTCTAATCCTAGATTGAGAGCATCAGCATGTGTAGTAACTTGCATAACCAGTATATTTTCGACCCGGAGATGTTGTAGACCAGTTGTGAAAATTGTGATAACTTATTGATTATCTAACAAAAATTCTGGTGATAGTGCTACCCAAATAACGCGATCGCAAAAGCTTAGATCTTGTTTTTCTACGCTGCAAGCATCTTTGCAAACACTTGCTAGGAGATTGAATTCGCAAGATGTATAGATATAGGTAATAATTAGATCTAGATGTTTAAATATTATCTTACTTAGACAAGCATGACAGGCAAGATGCTTTCCATACAAAATTAAAAAATGTGTTATATATTACCAACACTAGCTATTAAGGCTGACATAATTTACTCAAGAGTCGTAGTCCATTACGTTAGTTTTGAGAGGTTTGTAGTAAGCACTTTAGTGCTGGAAACTGAGCACTAAAGTGGTCATTAGGAACCCTACAGAGCTCATGCAACAAACCACTAGTGATTTCCACGCACAGCTAGGAGAGAACGTATAAAAAACTGCTTTAAGCTGCAATAAATTTAAATAAAATTAATAGAAACTTCAGATTTAATAGACGCTTGCTTGATAGCAATTATATATATTTTTTTAGAGACTACGCAAATGCAGCAGAGGCACAGGGAATTGGGGACCCAGGAAATTGAGAGATCTCTCAGTGAAAACCACTACAAAGCTCTGCTGTGATGAGAGCAGATCTAGTGTTAGCGTAAATACGATAATTTTTCAATCTTTGACCCTCACTTCTAGTTAGCGTATAGTCTTAATCTGTCCAAAAGCAACAAAACTTGAGTTATGGTTCGAGAGCTTGAACGAAACCGTCAAAGTGCAACATTTCCAGAAACTGCGCCCGCGGCTAATCCTGTGTTTTTTAGGACCTATAGCCGCAGTCGAGATACCCTCATGCGAGAAACATGGGATCAAGTCTGTGATCGCACCCTCTCTGGCTTAATTAAGCTGGGGAAGCTACTTCCCCATGAAGTGGATATTTTACAGCGGATGCAGCGCAACTTGAAAGCACTGCCCAGTGGACGCTGGTTGTGGATTGGTGGAACAGACTGGCAGAGAAAACAAACGAACTTTTCTGGAGCATATAATTGCACTTCCACCAACTTACAGGACTGGAGTTCTTTTGGGTTAATGATGGATTTGGCAATGATGGGCTGTGGTACTGGATCTGTCATAGAGCCAAAATACATAACCCAGTTACCTGCCATTCGGAATTACCTTAAAGTACAACTACAGGGTGAAATTGGTAGCACACCCCCTCCAAACCGTCGTGAGGAAACACAAGTCACTATAGATGGCAATACTGTCACCATTCATGTTGGAGATAGCCGTCAGGGTTGGGTAAAGTCATATCAAACCTTGTTAGAACTCTCATCTGATGAACGATTTTCAGGAGAAGTTCATGTTATTGTCAATCTTAGCGATGTACGCAAAGCCGGAGAATCGCTCAAAGGCTTTGGTGGTGTTGCCAACCCAGTGAAATTACCTGGACTTTATGAGCGATGTGCATCCATTCTTAATAAAGCTATAGGAAGGCAGTTAAATTCTGTTGAGTGTTGTTTATTAATTGATGAAGCGGCTGTCACAATTGTAGCCGGTAATATTAGACGCTGCTTACCTGAAGATGCCTTAGTTCACACTTCTAAAGGTCTTGTTCCTATTCGTGATATCCAGGTAGGGGATTTAGTACAAACTCCTATGGGATTTCGGCGAGTGGTTGATAAATTCGACCAAGGATTTCAAGATGTCTATGAAATCGAAACCAATGCCACTTACCCCAGAGCAACTTTAAATCACCGCAAAGCAGTTCTTTTTGATGCAAAAGGGGGAATCAGCTGGAAGTTTGCGGCAAGTCTTGTAGAGGGCGATCGCCTTTTACACAACACGCAGGTGTTACCTGGTACAGTGACTCATCTACCTCCTGACCTGACAGAAAAAAGGTCTTCTCAAAGTCGAACACCAAACTCGTTGATTATTCCCGATTTAACACCAGATGTAGCTTGGCTGATTGGGTTCACTCATGGTGATGGTCATGTTACTGTTGGTCGTAATCAACATGGCCAACCTTATGGTCGTGTTGAATGGACAATAAACAGCGAGCATACGGAAATTACGGCAAGAATACAGGCAAAAATAGATGCGGCTTTAGCCTTATTTGGACTTAGTGCTTCTCATACAGTCATTCATGACAAAAATACTGCTAAATCAGTTTGCTCATCAATTCGATTTGCTGAATATTTCTATCACTACATTAAGCAACCTTGTGTTCCTCTAAAAGTTCCTGCCTTCATCCTCCAGGGTTCAGTAGACATTAGATCTGCTTACTTGGCTGGATTAATGGATAGCGACGGTTCTGTTAATAACAGACCCTCTCACCTAGTCACAACAGCTTATCGTTCCTTTATTCGACAAGTTGGCGCAGTTTTGTCTAGCTTGGGTATTGCCGGTAGAATCACCATCACTCATCCACAGCAACAGGAATGGCAAGCTAAGTACACCCTAACGATTCCATCTCTAAAAGATCGTTACAATGCCTTTATTGCTCCCCATAGTCTCAAGGGAGAACTCAGTCAAGGACTGAAGATGTATGGTTTTACCATTCCTAGCACTATCTTAAGAGAGGCCTACACATACAGCGAAATGCACGAAATGGGCTTCCACGGTTCTCTGGCTGTTGATGCTAATTATGAACGCTATCTTGCTGAATCAGATATTTCTTTGGATATTCCAGTCACAGTCAAAGGGATAGGCAGCTATGATTATGTGCAAACTTATGACATTGAAGTAGAAGAAGCTCATTGTTTCTACTGTGATGGCTATTTAACACATAATAGTGCTGGTATGCGCCAATTTGATGCTGATGATCAATTGGGAGCAACTGCCAAGGATAACTTATGGCAACAAGATGAGAGCGGTAACTGGAGAATCGATCCAGAACGTGATGCTTTAAGAATGGCAAACCATACACGGGTATTTCACCAAAAACCCTCCTTGAAAGAGTGTATTGATGCTGTACGCAAACAATATCATAGTGGAGAAGGGGCCATTCAATGGGCTGGTGAAGCTGTCGCTAGAGCTAACTGTGACCTCTTGAAAAATCATGAACAAAAAATTGATTTTCTCAAGGCATATTCTCAAGGAAAAGGCAAAGATTGGCTGCAAAAGCATTATCCCCAAATATCTGAAGCTGAACTAGAACATCGTTTGGCTCGTTATGGTTTAAACCCGTGTGGTAGATAATTTTGCCTCACGTTAAAAACTGGAGAAATTCGGTGAACCCTGAGAAGAGACTTTATGCGGTCCGGGAATACCGAGGTAATCAAAGGAACTAAAGAGCCTTTGACACCGTACAGACTAGAGAGTGAAACTTTTTAATCAATAGATAATGTTGAAATTTAAAAAGAATATAATCTGGGTTTTACCCCCGTTCTTGAGAACGGCTCCACGAGTCTCCAGCTACTAAATGTTATCTTATCGTGAAACTTTAGTAGAAAATATAGTCGGAACTATGAGGAATTATGAACTCATAGAACTAGAGGATAAAAAGCCTCTGGGATAACAAAATTGGAAATTATCGGCTCTAACTTCCACTGTAATTTATCTGAGGTCCACCTAAATCAAATTGCACCAGATAACTACAAAGAACAAGAAGAAGCTTTTACTGCAGGTGCTTTATCTGTAGCAGCACTTTTGCACCATAAATTTGTTGAACCCCGCTATCAGTACAGTCGGGAATTAGACCCAATTGTTGGTGTTTCCTTTACAGGATTATTCGATTTCTTCGTGCATGCTTTTGGTGTTGATTGGTTACGCTGGTGGGAAGAAGGAAGACCTGCAACCCCACAAGGACTAGCATTTAAACATCAAGAGGAAAAATACCTCAGTTTTTGGAAAGATGTTGTACATCGCGTTGTTTGGGATTACTGCGATCGCCATAACCTGAAACGTCCAAATCGTTGCACCACAGTTCAACCTAGTGGCACCAAATCTTTGTTAACTGGTGCTAGTCCTGGATGGCACCCTCCAAAGGCACAAAGATTTATTCGTCGAATTACTTTCCGAAAAAATGATCCCGTTGCCTTAGCATGTATTGACTATGGCTATAATGTTATTCCTTCACAATCTGATAGAGACGAACACGGTAATTTATTGAATGATCCTTTTGATCCTCGAGTCAATGAATGGCTAGTAGAAATCCCGGTTGCAGTACCTTGGGCTGATTTACCTGGCGCTGATGAGATTGAGGTTTCCAAGTTTTCAGTTTTGGCGCAATTCGATTTTGCTATGCAGGTTCAGCGTCACTATGTGACACATAACACATCTTCAACTTTGGAGTTGCGCTTTGAAGAAATTGAGATTTTAGGTCAGCGTATCCACACGGCTATAGAGAATGATGAAGGATATATTTCTGCTGCTCTTTTAGCACGTTTTGACGATCATCAATCATTCCCTAGGTTGCCATTTGAACCTATTGATAAACCTACCTATGAGCATCTCGTTCATGAGGTGAAAGGGCGACGCAAAATAGACAATTTCTTGACAGCACTAAATCATTATGATTCAGGTGAAATGCTCGACGCAGGTCCTGCAGGTTGTGACTCGGATAAATGCATGTTTCCTGAGGAGCAAATTCCATAAGCTAAAATAAATAAGCAGGGGGTGTCAGGGAGTATAAAATCTCTACACCCCTAAAATAATCGTTTCCTATGGAAAGTTGAGGAGATTCTTATATGTTCTTAGAAGAGCTAGGGCCTATCTTTAAACACTTTATCCAGCAACCAGGTTCTTTTACAGGTGGATTCTTCTCTGGGTTGCTGCGACTGAATTTGGCTGATGAACCTGTTAAAAGCTGGCTTGGTCAACAAATCAATTCGAACAATCAAACGCCTTTTACCACGGATGCACACAATGGCAAAGCGAGTGGTCCGCAATCAATTTCAATTGAATAAAGGTGGCGAACCTTCTTCAGTTTCTTGAGTATTTGTTCATAATCAATAGGCGCTAGTGTTAGCGCTTAAATGTTCTATCTAATCACAATAGAACCTATAAGCGAGGCTAATTTAAAGTTGCGAGTGTTTGTAAAATCGCATACTTTGAAAAATGCCATGATCGGTTATGATATGAGCGTATGCTCAATTTCAGCCTGACCAATGGTTGATTGGCAAGTCCTCTTGCTTATCTGTTTTGCTATTGGGGAATCAGATGAGACGATAGCAATGCTTGCTATCTGTTCCATGCTGTTATCAAGCTGAATTGATCGCTTTACGTTGCCCATTTCGTGACCCACATGACTATTTACGTTGGAAATCTTTCCTACCGCGCCACTGAAGCAGATTTAAAGTTAGTATTTGCAGAATATGGCGAGGTCAAAAGAGTAGTGCTACCCACTGACCGGGACACTGGTCGGATGAGAGGTTTTGCTTTTGTTGATATGAGCGAAGACGCCCAAGAAGACGTAGCTATCACAGAATTAGATGGCGCTGAGTGGATGGGTCGTCAGCTAAGAGTCAACAAAGCAAAACCGCGAGAGGAGGAGCGCCGGAGTAACTGGACTAAAAGAGAGTCTTAAATAAGAGATAAGCTACTATATTAGCAAATTGTTCTCTAGTTACGCAAGTTCAAAATTGCGGAAAGTGACTGGAAGCAATCGAAGATTATAAGATAACAAGCTCCGACCAGTTGTGTTTCCGTAGAAAAACCCAGCTAGTCGGTTTTTAGTGTATGAATAACAATTGGTTAACAGGCTTTGTATTTAAATTGGCCGTTACACCAAGTGAACTTACCTTAACATAGCATTTGGAAATAACGATCAGACTTAGGATAGACCAACTAAAGACTGATTTCTTTAGTTTATCTAAAATCACATTTAAGTTGTCAACTTACCTTTCTAAGATAGAGGCAGCAACCAAAAGTTGCAACGTACGGGATGAGTTAACAACATCCAGTCTCTAGGGAGAACTAAAACAATGGCTCAAGCGCGAGAATCTTTAGAGTTGCCCAGCAACAATGTCACAGACAAGGGGTTAGATCGCGATTGTACAACATTATCCCGTCATGTCCTACAGCAGCTTCAGAGCTTTTCGCCAGAGGCACAGGATCTAAGCGCGCTGATGAATCGTATTGCCCTTGCTGGCAAGCTGATTGCTCGTCGCCTTAGCCGTGCTGGTTTGATGGAAGGAGTTCTTGGATTCACTGGGGATGTCAACGTACAGGGCGAATCTGTTAAAAAGATGGATGTCTACGCCAACGATGTGTTTATCGGAGTTTTCAAGCAAAGTGGCTTGGTATGCCGCCTAGCTTCTGAGGAAATGGAACGCCCTTACTATATTCCTGAAAACTGCCCCATTGGCCGCTATACACTGCTGTATGATCCCATAGATGGCTCGTCCAATACCGATACAAATCTCAGTTTGGGTTCCATCTTCGCGATTCGGCAACAAGAAGGCAACGATCTTGATGGAGAAGCTCTAGATCTACTAGCTCCAGGGCGCAAACAGCTTGCAGCTGGTTACATACTATATGGTCCCAGCACAATGCTGATCTATACTATAGGAAAGGGCGTTCATTCGTTTACCCTTGATCCTAGCCTTGGGGAATTTATCCTCACTGAAGAAAATATCCGAATTCCTAACCACGGTCCTGTTTATAGCGTTAATGAGGGGAATTTCTGGCAGTGGGATGAATCCATTCGGGAATATATCCGCTACGTGCATCGGACAGAAGGTTACACCGCTCGTTACAGTGGGGCAATGGTCAGTGATATTCATAGAATTTTGCTCCAAGGCGGTGTGTTTCTCTACCCAGGTACACTTCCAAAGCCGGAGGGTAAATTGCGCTTGCTTTATGAATCGGCTCCCTTAGCCTTTGTCATTGAACAAGCAGGCGGTCGCGCCACGACAGGTCATATGGAGATATTAGACGTGGTGCCAAAAAAACTTCATCAGCGTGTGCCTCTAATTATTGGTAGCCCAAAGGATGTAGCGAAGGTAGAATCTTTCATTCAAAATGGGCACTAACAAACAAGTTAGTCGTTAGTCATTAGTCATTGGTCATTAGTCATTGGTATTTAGATAAATAACAAAGGACAAAGGACAAAGGACAAATAACAAAAGACAACTAACAACAAAACATAAATTTCACAGGAGTTAAACGAACACAGCCATGGCAACTAACCAATTATTGGAGATTAGGAAGTACGGTCAAAGTATCTGGATGGATAATTTGAGCCGGGATATCATTCAATCAGGCGAATTGAAAGACTTGGTTGAAAATAAAGGTATTACTGGGATTACATCTAATCCAGCTATCTTTGAAAAAGCGATTGCTGGCAATGCTATTTATGATGCTGATATTGAAGCCGGAATCCGTGCTGGACTATCCACAGAGAAAATTTATGAGTCACTGGCTTTTACAGATATTCGCAATGCTTGCGATATTTTGCGCCCCGTTTATGATGCAACACATGGGTTGGATGGTTATGTGAGCATTGAAGTTCCACCAACTATCGCTCATGACACAGAAGCAACTATCAGAGAGGCTCGTCGCTATTACCAAGAAATTGGTCGGGAAAACCTCATGATCAAAATTCCTGGTACAAAAGCTGGTTTGCCGGCATTTGAGCAGGTCATAGCTGATGGAATTAATGTTAATGTCACACTGTTGTTCTCTGTAGACAGTTATGTGAACACAGCTTGGTCATATATCCGTGGCTTAGAAAAAGGCGTCGCAGAAGGCAAAGACATCAATAAACTTGCTTCTGTAGCTAGCTTCTTCCTCAGCCGCATTGATAGCAACATTGACAGCAAAATTGATGCCAAATTGAAGAAGGGCGTTGACGACATAGCTGTTGAAGCAAAGCTGAAAGCTGTCAAAGGGAAAGTTGCGATCGCCAATGCTAAGATTGCATACCAAGAATACAAAAAGATTAAGAATAGCGATCGCTGGCAGGCTTTAGCTGCAAAAGGCGCAAATGTACAACGGTTACTCTGGGCAAGCACCAGCACAAAAGACCCTAGTTACAGCGATGTTATGTATGTCGATGAATTAATTGGTCCTGAAACTGTTAACACCTTGCCACCGGCAACAATTGAAGCTTGTGCAGATCACTGTCATGTAGCAGATCGCGTCGAAACAAATGTCGAAGAAGCCTACAAACTTTTAGAAAGTCTTAAAGATCCAGACATTGATATCGATCTCAACCAAGTTATGGATGAACTACTAGTTGACGGTATTGAAAAGTTTGTCAAACCCTTCCAATCTATGATGGCCTCCTTAGAGAATAAGGTGAAGCAGCTATCTCCCGTGTAAAAGTTAGGAGTTAGGAGTTAGGAGTTAGGCATAGGGCATAGTATATAGTTCCTCCTGGTGCTCCCCTGCTCCCCACTCCCACTCCCACTCCCCACTCCCCATCTAACAAATCCACAGTCCAAAAATCTAACAAAATCCAAAACTGTTATGGTCAGTCTATTAGAAAATCCTTTGCGGGTTGGTCTGCAACAGCAAAGGATGCCAGAACCCCAGATCATAGTCATCTTTGGTGCTTCTGGGGATCTTACCCAGCGCAAACTGGTGCCAGCACTCTACAAATTGCGACGGGAACGGCGCATTCCACCAGAAACCACTGTTGTTGGTGTAGCGCGTCGAGACTGGAGCCATGATTATTTCCGTGAACAGATGCGGCAGGGTCTGGAGGAGTTTCATGATGGGATCGGTCCTGTGGAACTCTGGGAAGATTTCTCTCAAGGTTTGTTCTACTGCTCTGGGGACATGGACAACCCTGAAAGCTACCAGAAACTGAACAAGTTGTTGACCGAATTAGACGAAAAAAGAGGAACAAGAGGAAACAGAATATTCTACCTTTCTGTTGCACCAAAATTCTTTGCAGAGGGAATTAAGCAGTTGGGTACAGCTGGCATGTTAGACGATCCCTACAAGAATCGTTTGGTCATTGAAAAACCATTCGGTCGGGATTTGGCTTCTGCCCAAAGCTTAAACCGAGTTGTGCAGAAATATTGTAAAGAAAATCAGGTCTACCGCATCGACCACTATCTAGGAAAAGAAACAGTTCAAAATTTGCTGGTGTTTCGCTTTGCGAATGCAATTTTTGAACCACTGTGGAATCGTCAGTTTGTTGACCACGTTCAAATCACTGTGGCAGAAACTGTGGGAGTTGAAGATAGAGCTGGATATTACGAAAGCTCTGGTGCATTGCGCGATATGCTGCAAAATCACCTGATGCAAATTTTTTGTTTGACTGCGATCGAGCCACCCAATGCGTTAGATGCTGACAGTATACGTACAGAGAAGGTTAAGGTACTCCAAGCTACTCGTCTAGCTGACATTAATAATCTCCAACGCTCAGCAATACGCGGTCAATATAGTGCTGGATGGATGAAAGGGAAACCAGTACCAGGGTATCATGAGGAACCTGGAGTCAATCCCAACTCCACAACACCTACCTATGTTGCAGTAAAGTTTCTTGTTGACAACTGGCGTTGGCATGGCGTTCCTTTTTACCTGCGTACTGGTAAGCGCATGCCCAAAAAAGTGAGCGAGATTTCAATTCATTTCCGTGAAGTTCCTTCTCGAATGTTTCAATCCGCTGCTCAACAAGCAAACGGTAACATTTTGGCCATGAGAATTCAGCCAAACGAAGGCATTTCCTTACGATTTGACGTGAAAATGCCTGGCGCAGAATTCCGCACTCGTTCTGTTGATATGGATTTCAGTTACGGTTCCTTTGGAATCGAGGCAACTTCTGATGCGTATGATCGCTTATTACTAGATTGTATGATGGGCGATCAAACATTGTTCACACGGGCAGACGAAGTAGAAGCCGCTTGGCAGGTAGTCACACCAGCCCTTTCTGTTTGGGATGCACCTGCAGATCCAGCATCTATTCCTCGCTATGAAGCCGGTACTTGGGAACCAGCTGAAGCTGAATTGTTGATCAATCAAGATGGTCGCCGATGGCGCAGACTTTAAAAAGTTAGGAGTTAAGAGTGAGGAGTTCACCCCTTACTTCTTACTCCTATCTTCTAATTTGGGTGCAAATATTGAAGAGTGAGGAGTTAGTAGAAAAATCTAGCAACCTGTAAGAAGCGAAAAGTTATGAGTTTTTATTTCTAACTCCTAACTCCTCACTCCTAACTCTTAACCTCTAGCTCGCTTATAGCTCACAACTTACACTTATTATGACTCCCCAAGCTCCCACTATTTTTTCACTTCAAGCTCCGAAGGATATTTCTTTGACAGAAATTGAAGCGGAACTTAGTCAAATTTGGCAAAGTTACGGTATCGCTGGCGAAGATGGCGCATTGCCTGCTGCTACCCGTGCAACAACATTTACTTTGGTTGTTTACGAACCAGAAGAAACTCAGTATCTATTGTCTGCTTTGGGATATTACAGAGGTCCAATAGATGGTATTTTGGGACCACAAACACTTGCAGCACTACGAGAGGCACAAAAAGCTTTTGGACTAGATCGCACAGGAAAGACAACTCCTGACATGATAGCCCGACTGCGCGAAGAACTGACCAAACTTCATCATCATGGTGATGACTCAACAGGCAATGGTTCTGGTGGAACTTATAGCCCAGATGCAGTCAGTCCTAGAATTGCAGACGAAATTGCGCTTCGCAACCCTTGCCGGATTATTACCTTGTCTCCAATAGCTGGAGATGACGAAGGCGTAAAGGCTCAAGTCTCTGCTTATTGTCCTATTCAAAAGCAATCGTCAAGTACGCTTGTTTGCTGTGAATATATTACTCTAAGTGGAACTGCAGCTGCGTTGGAACGCATAGGTGGGATGATTCCAGCATTATTAATTGGTGGGTTACCCAAGTTTCTTTGGTGGAAAGCAACACCAGATCCCAACAATGCACTATTCAAGCGACTGGCGGCAGTATGTAACAACGTGATCGTTGATTCCTGCCACTTTAACTCACCAGAAACTGATTTGCCAAGCTTGCAAGAGTTAGTAGAATCTGGTGTGCCACTAGCTGATCTGAACTGGCGTCGGATTTCAGGATGGCAAGAGTTAACAGCCGAAGCTTACGATCCACCCCAACGTCGTGCTGCACTGGTTGAAGTAGACAGAGTCAGCGTTGATTATGAAAAAGGTAGTCCTGTACAAGCTTTGCTGTTTGTGAGCTGGTTGGCAAGTCGGCTCAATTGGAATCCAGTTTCTTATCAAAAAGAAAGTGGAGACTATGACATCACAAAAATTCAATTCGTTGCACAAGACCAACGGCAAATAGAAGCTGAATTAACAGGTGTCCCAGTTGGTGATGTTGGTGAAATCCCTGGTGATTTGATCGCACTGCATTTAAACTCCACCAATCTTCAGGCAAATTGTGGCACGCTAATATGCTCTGAGACTGGCGGTTGTATGCGAATGGAGACACACGGCGGTGCACAGTCAAGTGGTGTGTTTCAACAGGTCACTTCTCTTTCTGAGCAAAAAGCAGAAGCTTTGCTCAGTCAGCAAGTGCAACGCTGGGGTCGAGAAGCACTGTTTGAAGAAAGCCTAGCCGTAACAACCAAAATCATTAAACTTGCAAAGAACTCTTAGTAATCTCGGATTGTAGATGAAATTTAGAAATTTAGTGTTGCTGTTGCTTTAGACATTGCAAGAAGATCTAACGAGGTGTGTATGACGCTTACCATACACACCTTTTCACTAAGAAAATCAGCCCGAAACTTTACCCTTAATTCAGACTATAAGTAGTGCGTTCGCGAAGCGTGTGCTTTGCACTCACGTCTCGCTTGCAAGATATCAGTGGTTATGCAATGAATTTGAGTAAAAATGGCTGAAATCCGGTCTGGACAAAGGGTGCGGAGGTGTTGGCTCATGTTATATACCCAAAGCCTTGTACTACATAGAATTCAGCCATTTTTTGCTATATCGTTTTTCCAAGACCTACCCATCCGCGCAACAGGCAATGAAAATCCTATTGTTGGCTTGCGGAACTTCTCGCTTTGCCTGCAACATCAATCAATTTTTTGTCACGATGTCACTGATTAATTGAGCCACTTTGTTGCTACGCCAGTAGCTGCCATGTGCATCACCACCAAATAGTAAAGCTACAGCTGACTGTTCAATCAACAATTCAAGTGGTCCTGGTTGATGGGTAATCACATCTTGAATATCTAGAAATTTTTTGTCACCATCTACCAAATTGCTCATGAGACTTTCTAGTGGATAAGCGATCGGATCACCAGGGTGAATAAAATTCCTCCAAGGTAGCTTTTGCCCATTTCGCTCTTTGGATAGCGACTCTAGTAGCTGTTGCAGTTTGGGTGTAATGTCATGACTACTCGGTGAATTGGTCTCATCTTTACCTGCACGGATATTGGTTAAACTGAAGATGGCGACAGGAGAGCCCATAGTATGAATACTAGCTAGCTTGATCCCCTGATACAAAGTATTATGATCTTTTCCGGATACACCAAAAATAGCGTCACGAATCTGCATGACATCAGCGTGGCCAGGTACATTTTCGTTGTCCCAGCGATCGGCAAACAATATATCAAACAAGATTACAGTTCCCCAACTATGTGTCACTAAGTGCAGGCGGTCATCTGGCTGAGGATTGTTTAACCCATTTTGCAGCGCCTGCGTTTTTAGTTGCTGAACAACTAGAGAACCTATATAACTACTAATATAGAGTGCAGCATCTCCGGCAAACTGGAGAATTTGCTTTTCACGAAATGCTTTGAACCACATCTGTGACCAATAAGGTGAATCTTGCAGGTTTTGGAGCAGCTCATTTTCTGCCTTTTCATTGACATTACCCCAATAGATAGCTATTTTTTTTAGTTCTCGTTTAGGATTTGAGGCATTTTTTTGATAGAGAAGTTCAAATAATGAATTGGCGTATTCAGGTTGTGGACGCCTTTCGCGGGTATTAACACCGTGTATGAACAGAATATAGTCAGTCGCCATTGCAGAACCTTTAGATTAGTTGACAATAAATATACTTAGCTTTGACAATCAGGAGGACAAGGGAGGGACAAGGAGGACAAGGGAGACAAAGGAGACAAGAGGGACAAGGAGGATAGGAGAGACAGGGGAAGGGAGAGAAGGGGGAGGAGTTGTAATATCAAGAATTCGTGAGGTGGTATCACTCAAGAATTCAAGAACTTACAAGGTTTTCAGATACTCAATCAAGGCTTTTTTGTCATCGCTGGATAAATCAGTTCCATAAAGATGTCCCTGATTGGAATTAGCACTGACAGAAGTATCATATTTAAAACCTACACGTTTAGCTTCAGCGCCATCGGAAATGAATCCAACTTTTTTCTGGTCATAGACATCAAATCCTCGATAGAAAATCTTGGGACGATTCTCTGGTTTTTCCAATAGGTCTTGTAGAGAAGGTATTGAACCATTATGCAAATATGGTGCTCTTAGCCAAAGTCCATCCAAGGACACAGCGACATAACCATTTGTCTTACGCAGGTTGTTGAATTTCCAGGGATAGCCTTTGCCAAAGTTGTTGTAAGTATCTGCGGCTTGTTGCGTCCACATCTCTAGTCGATGACGGTCAGTTCCCACTTCTTCTAAAGGAATAACTGTTCCCGTCCTTTCGCCACCAAAAGCGTGACAAGATGCACAGGTATTGGCAAAAATTTGATTTCCTTTTTCAGCCAATTTCTCATCAACAGCAAAAGGATATTTGGGAGGTGGTAGTTCTGAAATATAATCTTCTACCCGCTGTAAATCAGCTATGGGAAGAGACTTTTTAGTTGCACCGTCACCAATTGCGCCAGTTTGAACAGTTTCCCTTAGTGAAGTTTCTAATCCATCCCAATGCAGTGCAAAGCCTTTGTGCATTTTTTCATTCCAAAGTGGCATCATATCGGAATTCCCGATAGTGTCATCCTTAGGCAACTTTAAGATATTGAATTTCACAGGGTTAAATGGATCGATGCGACCAGGACCCCAATTGGGACGAGAGTCCATCCAGGTAAAGTCTTCTTTTTGTTGTAATAGTGCTTTTCTAGTTTGTGGAATAATGAGATAGCGATAGAGTAATTTCTCCAACCAAGAGAACTCATGATTATACTTGATTTCATCAAGGATATAATCTGGTGTAAATCTGGGATCACTAGCAGATTCGTTGAGAAAACGAATATAGCCTTGCAAATCGAATTTATTGGCAGGCGCAGCAGGAATAATTGTTGGTTTATCTTTGACTGTCTCGCGATAGGTGGCATTATGACAAACAGCACAAGTTATCCCAACACGAGGAAAGCCAATTGTCTTTTTAGAAAAGCCAACTGGTAATTCTTTCCCCTCCTCCCATGTAATTCCCAAAGAAGTATAGCCACCTGGTCCTGGCAGTTTATCGGGGAAGATGCGCGGTAACACCTGCCAGATCCAATATGGTACACCTTGCGCTTGTTCTGTCCCAATGGAACCATATTTAAAGTGTTCTTCAGGCGACTCATAATATGTAGGAACTTCACGGAAAAGGTTGTACCATGCCACATAACCAACCACTCCAACTAAAAGCAGAAAACTTAAAACAACACTTGCGATAATTTTGCTGAATTTGCCTTTGAATATTGTCATGACATTCTCTTGCTCCTGTTGTTCAGTTTTTAGGCACGACATTACTAGACTGGTTTTGAACTAACGGACTTTTCATCTCGCAATGCCAGAATCAATAGAATTCCGGTAGGGATGGCAAAAGTGAGGTCAAGAAGACCAAAGACTAAGTAGGCTTTGGGGTGAAACAAGAAAAAGGTAAAACCAGTTAGCCGTGAGATGACTGAAAGCCATGCATTTGCTCGATAGTGATACAAATCGATTGCAGCTGGAATGTAGAAAAGACTGAGTAAGATAAGAAGATTCGCTGCAAAACTAACCCAGATAGTTGGCAGTGCTGGCTCTAATTTAAATAAAGCCAGTATTCTTTCTGGAATCAAGAGTGTCGGTATTGCCAAGACAAGATTAACTATGATACCCAACCAAACGATCGCACCAAACCACTTCGCATAAATATTCATTCTTTTTGCTCACTCTTTTTATTCACTACAACAAATTTCAAAGCTTCTTCATGTATTCAACAAGTGCATCTTTTTCGTCAGAAGAAAGTTCAGTTCCATATAAGTGACCAGTATTACTATTTCCAGGAATTGTTGTATCAAACTTAAAGTATTGCTTACCGTCTTCCTCAGGAGAATCTGACACAAAACCGACTTTTTCTTGCTCGAAAATATCATTTCCTCGATAGAAATTTTGAGGTCTGTTCTCTGGTTTTTCTAGTAAATCTCTGAGAGTTGGAACTGAACCATTGTGAAGATACGGTGCACGTAACCAAACTCCATCCAGTGGCACATTCGCATAGCCGTTTGTTTTACGAAAATTTTTAAATCGCCAAGGATATCCTGCAAAAAGCGTATTTTGATTAGACAGCGTTTGATAAGTGTATGAATCGAGGCGATGCGGATCTGTACCAATTTCTTGAATTGGCAGAACTTTGCCTGTTTGTGAGCCACCAAAAGCATGGCAACTTGCACAATTATTTTGAAACAGTCGTTCTCCAGTTGCAGCTAAAGTTTCATTAACCTGATAAGGATAGGTTGGTGCTTTTAGTTGCCAAAGCCAATCGGCGACTCGTTGAATTCGTCTAAGATCAATTGTGGTTGGTGTGACTCCAGCACCCAACGCCGCACTCTTGTTACGTTCATCAACTGACTTATTATTGCCATCCCAGTGCAACTGCAGTCCCTCACGAGGCTTTTGATTCCAGATTGAGGGAAAATCAGCCGTGCCAATCAGTTCATCCTCACGCAATTTATTCATAGGAAAATGGAACTGAATGGCTTTATATGGATTAAAAGTATCTACCCTTCCCGGTCCCCATTCAGGATTATTGTTGAGGAAGGAAAGCCGACTTCCCTGATTAATCAGTGCATCTCTAGTTTGAGGAATTGCTATATAGCGATAAATCAATTTTTGTATAGGATTCAAACCACCACTGAGCTTTTCAATTTCTGGTAGCATCCGGTTAGCTGTAAATCGCTCATCCTTAGCCGCCTCTGAAATGAAATTGATGTATCCTTCTAGGTTTAAAACGTTGGCTGGCATTGTTGGGATAACTTGATGTTCGCTATTTGCTGTCTCTCGAAGAGTACCTGTATGACAAACAGCACAATTTAACCCAACACGGTCAATAAAGACTTTACGCTTCCCAAAACCTACAGGTAAATCTTTACCTGGCTCATAAATAAAACCTAGTGAAGCATAGCCTTGATCACCGGGTAATTTATCTGGAAAGACCTTTGGTAAAACTCTCCAGATCCAGTAGGGAATACCATTTACTGATTCGCTACCAATTGAACCATACTTAAAGTGGTCTTCAATATTGGCATAATCAACAGGAGAGTTAGATAAAACAGGCCAAAGGAAAAAAAGAGCTACTGCTACAACTCCCACAATCACGAGCCAAATACGCTTGAAAGTTGTTTTTATTAGCGTCTGAAGTAGGGTTTGACTTGTTTGTTCGGTCATGCGGATGAGACTTCCTCTATCGTTGAAACTAAGTAACTATATTGACTGTTATTAATATCTATTCATGTGATACAGAAACCTCAGATAATTCTTTATGCGTCTCGAACTGAGCTGGATGAAATACAGACATAACTTCTTGCACCATCTCTTCATAATCGCCATCAAAGCGTGCTAATTCATAGCAACCTAAAGGATTTTCAATCACGTTGAGCAGGCATTTGTTGCAATAAGTACAAGGTTTATCTGGAAGATCTTTTCCCACTGCAAAATCATGAACCAAATTATTGTTCGCAATTAGAGGACGAGCAATGCTTACTCCATCACAGTACTTATCATCAATTGCCTTCCGGATATAAGAAGCTTGCTGAAAACCACCAGTACAAATCACAGGTATAGTGACGTGCTTTTTAATTTCACGAGCAGCTAACAGATTTCTTCCTTGATGCTCCTCTAAAAGCTTCCTCATTTCTTGATCTTCGACTTCATGACCACTAAATGCTTGCGGAGGTAAATTCTTTTTCACCCGATTCCACAAGAAATTGAAAATTGGATTCAACAATCGATAGCGAAATAACAAGTAGTTGCGTGTGGTATAAATCCCGCTCGATAGCATCGTGTCATACGTTCTGGTTATAACATCGAAGGGGAAACCGCCAATAGGATTTAGGGGGTGAGGGAACAAACTACCAACCGAAACATGCACTCCATCAGCGCCAGCCTCTTCTGCCCATTGACAAATTTGGATAGAATCTGCCAAGGTATTACCTGGGTTGTCCCAAAAAGTGACAGCGTTGTTGTAGTCGATCGCACTAATTTTGAATTGCAAGTGAAAATCGGTTCCTACTTCCTTACGGATTGCTCTGATCACATCTAAAAGAAACCGTGCTCGGTTTTCTAAAGAACCACCATATTCATCTTTGCGGTTATTAATTCCTGAACTCAGAAATTGTGTAAACAAATATCCGTTAGCACTGTGTAATTCAACACCATCTAAACCGGCTTCTCGTGCTCTTCTAGCGCCATCAGCAAAATGTTGTATGGTGTCTTGAATTTCATCACGGGTCATAGCTTGACATAAAAAACCATGAAAGGACTCGGTGTTACTGGTTGAACTCAAAGCTTTCTTGTCGAGGTTTTCTACGCCACCGATATCTTGTTGACGTCCAGAATGGCTCAATTGCACAATAAATTTGCAATCATATTTATGGACTGTCTCTCCAACTTTGCGCCAAAAAGGAATTCTCTCATCACAATGAATTGTGGCGTAATTAGGCATAATTCGCCCTCGAATGGCAACTGGTACAAAGGAAGTGATGATTGCACCTACACCACCACGAGCAAATTTCTCTTCCCAGTTGATGCGTGCCTGAGTCCCTGAGCCATCATAGTTATCCCATCTTCCAGAAATGCTGGAGCGAAAAACACGGTTTTTTACAGTGAGGTTGCGAAATTGTAATGGTTTAAAGATAATATCGTTTTCCATTGTTTTATCTCTCTTTTCCTTCTGTTACAAAAGAGTTGTAAAAAATTAATATCTCAAAATTTAGTCTTCTCCCGGAAACTAGAATTCTCGTTTCTTATACATTTTTTAGGATTACTATATATCTGTAATCTACAGTTATGGAAATCTTTGTAATCCCAATAAAACCTATTAAGTTTTTACTCAATATTTTATATTTAAATCCTCAAGATTTTGCTTTATTTCATTTTATTTTATTATTTTTAACATTATCTGTGTGGTTTCTGTTTACTTACAAAATTAGAATAATCCAACATGAGTTTTTACTTATTGTTAAGGTTTATATCTTTCCATTTTAAAAAAGAAAACGCTATAGACATAGTCCAACTTCCTTGCTGGAAAATAGCTAGGTCAGTCACTTGTATTTTCTTCTTTCTTTATATAGATGTAGGCATAATCAACTTATGCACTTGAAAAATTAAGAATAGGAAATTCACGAAAAAATAAGATTCTTTGGTGCTTACACTAAATTTAGAATAGACTAATCCACTAGCTACATTCAGGGGAGATTTGAAAACTTTAATATAAACAATTATGAATTTTGTTGAAAATCTCTATAATAGAAGTCTAAATTAGGCTACGTTAGACAAAGAAATCTTAGATTAGTAAAACTACCTAATTTCTATTAGTTTAATAATGAAAAGGTGGAACATTAATCTAAAATCTCTAATGGTGTAGAGAGTGCAAAATTTAATGCTACTCTCTAATCAATTTGTCTGAACGCCATAAATATAAAAGAGCCGAATATCCTAAGCAAGAAATCCGGAAAGTAGTGAATGAGTGCTGAAGCATAAGTGTATCTTTGTGCAAGAGAGATGCACCTGCTTAAAAGTTTAGATACTGTAACCAGAGCTTTTTATGAAGAGGATGCGTCTGATTTTGAAAAGCTGTCTGATGCTTCTTACCGTGATTATGTTGTGTATAATCTGCGGCTTTTATGGAACATCCACAGCGTTGGCAAGCGAGTATAGTGAACCTGTATCTGTCAAAAGTGAGTACAATGAGACACCAGTCGCTGAAGATGCTAATAACTGTGATGGGCTGGGATATCTCCCACCCAACTCAAACCTAACAAAAGCAGAAAATCGAGGTCGTTGTACTTGGTATTTGTGGACTGGTGGTAACGACAAGTACTATCGTGAGATAGCTAAGAGAACAAACGGTAGTGTAGACTTACTGGATTTAGTTGATTCCCGTAAGCGTGACGAGCGATTCAAGCTTTACGGTACTATCAATGAGCCTGAATGTGAAAAAGCAACAGAACCAGATGAGTATGGGTTGTGGCTCGATAAGTGCAAAGACCCACAATCAACTGGTGTCATTGGATTACGTAAGTTTAAAAACCCAGACTTCGACCCAGCAAAATGGAACCCCGTAAAGTATGCGCAGAATGCAAAAATCGAGCCTCCCTACCGAATTGGACAAAGCTGCGCCATTTGTCACGTAGCGTTTAACCCCCTCAATTCACCCAAAGACCCAGAACACCCCACATGGGACAACTTAGTATCAGCATTGGGTAATCAGTATATTGAGGAAGCTAAATTATTTTCTACAAAACTCAAGCCAGATAACTTTGTTTGGCAAGTGCTTAACGCACAACCACCAGGTACCTCTGACACTTCTCGAGTTGCTACCGATCACATCAACAACCCAAATGCGATTAACTCCATTTTTAATTTAGGCGATCGCCCAAAATACCCCGAGGTCATGAACGATGGTTCGACCAAGGCGGTCAATCATATTCTTAAAGATGGCGCAGACTCCACAGGAGTGGCAAATGCCTCATTGCGTGTCTATGTCAACATTGGAATGTGTGGCGATTACTGGCTCACTCTACATGAAGCTTTATTGGGTAGAACTCCGCAAAAACCCTTTGACATTAAAACAGCAAAGAAAGAATGCGAATACTGGGGAAAAACAGAAGCACGCATGGCAGATGCAGAAGCCTTCTTAAAAACTATCAAGCCGATGTATCTTAAAAATGCCCCAGGAGGCGAAGCATTCTTAACCAAAGATGAATCTGTTCTGAAACGTGGCAAGATTGCCTTTGCCAATAGTTGTGCAAGTTGTCACTCTAGCAAACAGCCGCCTGCGGAAATTGCTATTGACCCTCAAAAAGCTAAACAGTGGTATTTGGAATCTGTGCTTAGTAGTGATTTTCTAGATCACAATTACTTGTCTGATGACAAACGCTATCCAGTAACACTTGTAGGCACTAATATTGCTCGTGCTTTGGGAACAAATGCAACTCAAGGGCATGTTTGGGAGCAGTTTTCATCTAAGACATACAAGGATCTGGCATCACCAGGTCAACTAACGTTGGAAAATCCTTTCAAAGAAAGTCAACCAATCAAGTTTATATTACCCTCTGGTGGTGTCGGCTATTACCGTACACCCACTCTTGCAAGCGTCTGGGCAACAGCCCCATTTCTCCACAACAATTCTTTAGGAGAATATAATAAAGACCCATCAGTCAAAGGACGTATTGATGCCTACGCAGATGCAATGGAAAAGCTACTGTGGCCTGAAAAACGTAAAGGCATTATCAGTCGGACAACTCAAAATAGCCTCTTGGATCTTCCCTTAGGATTTAAGGCTACTGTTCCTAAAGGAACACCCATCAATTTATTAGCAAACATAGACACAAAAGATGTGATCTCACAGTTCAATCTGAAAAATGCTCTGCAGGATTTAAAACCTGAGGGGGGTCTTAAAGGTAAACTTGTACGCGTACTTTTACGAGCAAACAAATCTCCCGACTTCGTTGAAGATAGAGGACATACCTTTGGCTCAGAACTTTCAGACGAGGATAAGAGAGCGTTGATTGAGTTTGTAAAAACTTTCTAGAACGTCAGTTCATTCATTAGAATAGAGGTCAAAAAACTCGCTTTCTTTTGGAGTTTCTCAATTTTGTAAAATAAATAGTAGTGGGAGCATCTTGCTCCCTACCTACCTGATTACTAACGCGAGCAAGATACTTTTCTCTTGATTACCAAAGTTAGTAACCTACCTGATTATTAAAGCGAGCAAGATGTGAGTGCAAAGCACACGCTTCGCAAACGCACTACAAAATAAAAAATAGAAAAAAATACACATTTGGGATGCTCTCTTTATCTTTTAGTTATTGTTTTTTGAACAGAAATTTATGAACACAACATACCAGGGTCAGCGTAAACAAAATGCTCTTATTACTGGGGCATCCAGTGGAATTGGTTATGAATTGGCGAAATTATTTGCTCATGATGGTTACAATCTTGTTTTAGTAGCCAGAAATGAACAAAAGCTAAATCAAATCGCGAATGAGTGGAAACAAAAATATTGTATTGCTGTTAAAGTCATAGCAAAAGATCTGTCTATGTCAACATCACCAGAGGAAATTTTTGCACAACTTCAACAAGAAGCTATCAAAGTTGATGTGCTGGTGAATAACGCTGGATTTGCAAGCTATGGATTATTTCACGAAACTAATGTGACTGATGAACTGCAAATGATGCAAGTGAATGTGGTGTGTCTTACCCATTTAACTAAGTTATTTCTCAAAGATATGGTCAAGCAAGGTTCTGGTAAAATTTTGAACGTTGCCTCAACCGCTGCTTTTCAACCTGGTCCTTTAATGGCAGTTTATTACGCAACGAAAGCCTATGTTCTATCATTTTCAGAAGCGATCGCTAATGAATTAGAAGGTACAGGTGTTACCGTAACTGCTCTTTGTCCAGGACCCACAGAATCTGGTTTTCAACAAAGAGCTGCAATGGAAGACTCAAAACTCGTCAGTGGTCAAAAGATTATGGACGCAGAAACTGTAGCCAAGATTGGCTATCGTGCTTTATTAGAAGGCAAAACTGTTGTCATTCCAGGCTTGAAAAATAAGCTACTAGCCGAATCAGTCAGATTTACACCCAGAAAAATTGTGACAAAGTTAGTCAGAACTATGCAGGAAAGTAAAAGTTAAAATGTGGGGAGCAGAAACGACAAAGGACATAAATGGCTTTAGTCATTGCAGGAGAACGCAGTGGAGTGGGCAAGACAACAGTGACGCTTGCCCTTTTAGCATCCTTACAGCAGAGGGGCGTATCGATACAATCTTTTAAGGTTGGTCCAGACTATATTGATCCGATGTTTCATCAGTATGTGACTGGTCGTGCTTGTCGGAATTTAGACCCAGTGTTGACTTCTGAAGCTTATGTAAAGCAATGTTTTGCTCTGCATAGTCAAGGGGTGAAGTATGCACTTGTGGAAGGGGTGATGGGATTGTTTGACGGTGTTGGGGAACGTTTTGCCAGTACTGACCATATTGCACGACTGTTGGATTTGCCTGTGGTGTTGGTGATTGACTGTAGTCGGTTGTCTGGTTCTGTGGCTGCGATCGCTCACGGTTATCGTTCTCTAGATCCGAGAATTAAAATTGCGGGAGTTGTGCTAAATCGAGTCGGAAGCGATCGCCACCTGTCTCTACTAAAAGATGCCCTAGAACCTCTACAATTATCAGTTCTTGGTGTGCTAAGACGTCAAGATAACATCACAATTCCTGATCGCCATTTGGGTTTGGTGCCTACAGGAGAACTTCCCCAACTAAAAGCTTTAATGAATCGGCTTGCCCATTTAGGAGACACATGCTTTAACTGGCAACTCCTACTACCACTGTTGAAGTCTGAGGTTCACAACCCTCCCATTCCCTCACTCTCTCACAATCCTCAAACCCTTACTCATCCCTTAAGAATAGCCATTGCTCGCGATCGCGCTTTTAATTTCTACTACCAAGACAATCTAGATTTGCTGGAGCACTTAGGTGCACAATTAGTGTTCTGGAGCCCGTTAGAAGATGCGGGACTACCAGAGAATGTGCAGGGAATGTATTTTGGTGGTGGGTTTCCAGAAGTCTTTGCTCAGCAGCTAGCAGAAAACAGCAAAACTCGTAATGCTGTGAAGACAGCAGTCCTTGCAGGAATGCCTACCATAGCTGAGTGTGGGGGATTGATGTATTTGTGTGAGCAGATTGTTGATTTTGAGGGTAAGTCTTGGTCTATGGCGGGAGTGTTGCCAACAACAGCCGTCATGGGTGGGAATTTAACTTTAGGATATCGTCGAGCAGTTGCGCTTCAAGATCATCTGCTAGTAGACACAAACACAACCATTTACGGTCATGAATTTCACCGATCTACTTTGACACACGCTCCCAATCAACCATTATTCAAAACTTCTCGCTATGACACCGGAGAAAATATAGGACTTGAAGGATGGGGTGGAAGTGATTTTCCTTGTCTACATGCTTCTTATATTCATCTGCATTGGGGTGCTCGTCCAGATATTCCAAAGCGTTTTCTTCAACAGGCTATCAATTCTATATCTAAGGTTGAGGATCAGCTCTGAATGATTACTTCTATGGTGTCATGAATATAAGTATTTGGTAGAGCTAACTTGGAAAACTAGCTGATATGAAAAACCAAAACACGGTTTTCACTTATTCAATTAGTAACAAGGAGTACTATCATGGCAGATACAAGTAAGCGTGGCTTTGCCTCCATGGATGCTGATAAACAGCGTGAAATTGCTAGCAAGGGCGGACATGCCGCTCATGAAAAGGGCACTGCCCATGAGTTCACATCAGAGGAAGCTCGTGAGGCTGGTCATAAGGGTGGACAGGTAGCCCATCAAAAAGGCACTGCTCACGAATTCACACCAGAGGAAGCTCGTGAAGCTGGGCGCAAGGGCGGTGAAGCTGTCAGTCAAGATAAAGAGCACATGTCCGAAATTGGTCGAGAAGGTGGCAAGAGTTCCCACGGCGGTAAAAAACAAAGCAAACAGTAAACACTTAACTGATAACTGTTCACTGTTTTCCGTTGAGTTCCCGAATTCTACGAGATAGCACACCAATGATATTGATAGCAATTTCAGGGGTTTCCTCAATTGCTTCGTAAAGTTGCTCTTGTGTTAACTCTAGACATTCACAAGGTTCTAAAGTTGTTGCTGAGGCTGAACGTGGTTGGGCATCAAAGACTGCCATTTCACCAAAGGATTGTCCTTGAGGAAAGATTGCCAGTAATTGATTGCCAATATGCACTTTGACTCGACCTGAAACAATAATGTAAAGTGCTCGTCCCTCATCACCTGCTTGGAAAATGGTGTAGTTCATTGGAAAAGACAACTCATCCATGACTGAAGCTAACCGGAGGATAAAATCATCTCTTAATTCCTTAAAAATTGGAACTTGCCGTACGAATAATAAACGGTCAACAGTAGTTAGCATAGTTGTTTTTTCTGATGAACTCCTTAAGATAAGCAGCTACCAGAGGATGTGGATCTTTTTGTAATTGAGGTAGCAGTTCTAGGAAAATTCTGGGTGAGGCTGTGCTCAAGTATATGATTGCAGCTTCTCGTACAAAGCTTGCAGGATGTCGCAGACTTGTTAAAATTTGCTCAGTTGTCAGTCGGATGCGAGCAGCTTGAGCAAAATGTAAACAGCAAGCAAAACACCAATCTGAAAGGGACTCTCTTTGTGACACTAAATTTCGAATGCGATCGCCTATTGTCAGAGGTTGATAGTCTACTATGCCCTTTTCGAAAAGGTTTTGCAGTTTTTCTTGGGGTGATCGCTGATCTAACATATTGAGCAACACAGATTTGTTTTGCAAGTTCACCGTATAGTCTAGGATTTCTAATCCTCGTGCTAACCTTACGCCAACTTGAGAACGCAAACTGAAGATCGCTGCTTGAATCTTTTCTTGCGGATAAAGTAATCTCAGTAGGAGTAATAATCTCTCCTTTGCATCCATTTCTAATTCGAGAAGTGCACGCTTGAGTAATTCGCAAAAAATATTTAAACGCTCACTAGATGGATTTTTGTCCAGGTAGTTGTTTGTTGCCAAATCTATGTATGCGGCATAAATATTGCCTAAAAAGCGAAATTCTTGTTCAATTAAGGCTTCTACTCTACTATGTAAGCGATCAACAAAATCGAGGCTTCTCTCTTGTTGATGTTTTTTAAGTAAAGTGCGAAGGATATGATCTCTGGTGGTACCTCGAGAAATTTCTAAGTGTAGCCACAAGGTGTCTATTGCTTCGAGAGTGGAAATTTGCCCAATAGTACGCCATGCATACATTCGCACAATTGTTGGCTTGTATATGTTGGTGGCAAGTTGCGTCAGCATTAGTAAAGTTTCGTTCTCTAGTCGCGCTAACGCACGCATGGCGGTTATTCTAGTTGATTTGTAGTAAAGCCCACTAATCAATGCTGCATAGTAATCTTCTAAATGGTTGGCTGCAATCATTTCCAATACTGCACAGCGCACCCGTAAAGATTCATCCTGTAACAGATTCGGTATGTAAATACGTAGTGCTTGTAAATAAACTGCGTCTGTTAAAGCTTTGACTGCATTCACTCGTTCTTGTTCTTGTTTGTGAGTGAGCATACGTCGTAAAATCTTCATTGCTGCACTGGATTGCATTGGTGTTCCTCGACGCAATAAGATTGTGGCAGCCGTAGCACGAATAAAAGAATATTTTGTTTGTTTTAAGTACTCTTCTATTTGACCCAAATCTGGGTTTTGCTCTGAAAGCCAGATGTATCGTAAAGCTAGGGTAAAAACGTTGGGATTCAGAGGAAGCTGGTGCTGTGCAAACAAAGCACGCACTTCAGGTAAGTAAGTCGGGTTTGCACCTCTAGAGAGCATGACTTCCAAAGTGATTTCCTGTAAAGAAGGAGATAGCTTTACTAATAAGGGTGCTAAAACTTCTCCTACCCCTTTAGAATCAATTTGAGACAGCATCTCAATACAAGAACGTTTATCAGCCTCTGTGCCTTTTTCTCCCAAAATTTTGGCAACAGCCTGCTTAAATGCGCGCAAATCTACATTTGTAGCATTCAACTGACCTTGTCCTGCATTCAAGACCAGTAGCTTAAGATAGCGCGCTTGCAGTATCCAAACGATTCCTATACAGAGCAATCCAATGATTGCAGTTTCAATCACTAACACCAAATTCTGTAAGGGTACAGGCGTAAATCTTATAGAAAACCATAAGCTGACTAGAATGACTACACCTGCTATTCCTGCACCGCAGGCTTCTGCAACACCCCCTGCTAATGTCTGCACATAGCTACGAATTTTATCTGGTATTGGTTGGAATAGTAGTGGACTGCCACTAGCAACAAAGGTGTAACGCAAAAGTTCATCTAAAAACTTGAGCATGACAAGACCCCAGAGGAAGTCTTGTGATTGAGTTGGAAGTAGTGAACTGAGTGGCGGGATCGTTAATAATAATATTGTTAATAGTAAGGTGACAACGCATACAGGCAAAGCTGCTACAGTAATAAACACCCCACAGCGTTCAAGTACACGACTGGAGATAAAGAACTGCATTATCAGTTCACATATACCTGCAATACCACCAAACAAACCTAAAAAACTAGCTATATCTTTGTCGTTGTAATTTATCTTTAGCTGTGTAAGATATTGAAAGTCAATCAACACTCCTAACACTTGCAGCAAGGCAAAAAATCCAAATAAGGACAACGCATAATGCTTTAATAATGGATTTGTAAGACGACGTCTTTTTTGAAAGTGCTGCACTTGAGGAATTTTGCCTTGTGCACTCTCAGGAAAAACTTGTTTATAGTTATTAGTTAAATACCAAAGAATGACTGCCCCGAATGCGATAAATATGCCAGCAATAGGCATAATGATTTTATCCAGTCCCACAAATAGCAGCAAAAAAGGCAAACTAAAACCGCTAATAATATCAGCTACCAAAATGCCACTGCTCACTATTGGGTAGGTACGTTTGATTTCGCGGATGTTGAAGAGTTGATTGGCTGCAATTGAAGTATTAAGTTCATTGATCACATAGAAAGCATCCACCCAAAGCCGTAAGAGAAAGATCGATAGGATTGCCAGATGTGAAACTTGCATGCTCCAACTGAGAATCACTAATGGTACGAACATTCCTGGAGCGATCGCTACTATAACTCGGCGTAACGGAAAAATCTTTTGCAGGTAAGAGTATAAAAAAACTAACAAAGCTCCTATAACTGCACTGGCAATGTAGATCAAGGGTAGAGACTTAGCACCATATTTATCTAAAAAAAGTGCTACCGTGCTGTCTTCCGACCACCGTAACCCTATAGATGTTGTAGTATAAAAAGCAAACATTAACCATGTGCGATCGCTCTCCTCTGGTCGGAGATTCACCCACTGTAGGAATCGTGGCAAATTCTCTGTGTTTGAAGCAAGAGAGTGTTTTTTCAGTTCCATGTTGTTTGACTTTTTGGATGAGTCACCCCTTGGTGAGTACTTACAAGAGATAGTGGCTCAGAAATTCATATTCCACGCTAGAACCGAGGAAAATGGCAAAAGTCCTGAGCAACTGAGTATTATTCTTCCCACTCAGCGCCCAGGACTATCGTTTTGTCATTAAATTAAACGCACCTTTTGACAAGAAAGGGAGAATTACCTACTCTGACTCTCCCTCTCTCCTACCCCTACTTCTTAGGAGAAATGAGCATCATCATATTTCTTCCCTCTTTTTTAGGTGCTTGCTGGACTTCACCAACAGCTTCCAAGTCTGTTGCCATTCGTTTGAGCAAGTCTTCTGCCAAGTCACTATGTTGGATTTCTCGACCTCGGAACATCACAGTCGCTTTGACTTTATCACCATCCTTGAGAAAACGCTCTGCTTGCTTAACACGTACGTTGTAGTCGTGTTCTTCTATCTTGTAGCGCATCTTCACTTCTTTGACATCAGCCGTGTGCTGTTTTTTCCGGGCTTCCCGCGCCTTTTTCTCTTGTTCAAACTTGTATTTGCCATAGTCCATAATCCGACAAACAGGCGGGTCAGCCTTATCACTCAGCAGCACCAGATCTAGCTCTTTTTCTTCAGCTAGTTGCAGTGCTTCCTGGGGGGTGATGATCCCCAGTTGGCTACCATCGGTATCAATAACCCGAATTTTCGGGAAGCGAATTCGTTCGTTTATTTGAGGCAGATCGCGATTTCTTTTTTTCTCAATCACAGGCATTATGATTTGTGGGAGCTCTTTAGTTAGGAATTTGGCTTGGTCTAGAGTTGCATGCCTCAGGAGCTAAATAGTTAAATAACTGAGGACATAAAAAGGAGGTTATAGTTCTAGAGTAGCTAATTCATAAAGTAGTTTCATTAGTCGTTGTATCTGCCATTCTACTCATTGTTATGGTTGTTCTGTCCAATCGTTAATCTAAATTACACAACAGTAGCAAAGTTTAATTATTATAACAGTTTTATTAAAGCTATTTGCATTTTCAGGGATTCAGTATTTCCCCTGACTATAAAATGATGATATGTACAACACGACCATAGGCTTGAAGCAAAGTTTCGCGTTTAGCAGGTAAAGCAATCAAAGCTTTAAGCAATTCAATGTCTTGGGAACATCACATTTTGGAATAAATAGTGCTAGCGTCTCGCTCGCGTGATATATTCAGCAAGCAAGATGTGAGTGCAAAGCACACGCTTCGCGAACGCACTACAAAATAAACATGCCAAATCAGGATGCACCTGATGTGTTTTTGCTTGCTAGCCTCATCTGCTATATGTGTTAAATAAACGTTAAGTTAGAAGTTGAGCCCGAGTTGCGTTCTAAGAGATCGTTGACTTGTAGAACAGTTAACTGTTAACAATCAGCAGTCTAAGGCTAGCCTTTCAATACAACTTGGAGTGAGTCCTGATCAGCTGACGAAGTTTATGACCACAGTAGTTCATTGGCAAAAAAGGGTTGGTAATCAAAGAGACTGGGTTTGGCGAGGCTGGCGAACTCGTTACACCTACATTCGCCCTCGCCACAACCGCCAAAAGACAACACCCCTAATTCTCCTTCATGGCTTTGGTGCTTCCATTGGTCATTGGCGACACAATTTAGAGGTACTTGGCGAACACCACACAGTCTATGCTCTCGATATGTTGGGTTTTGGAGCTTCTGAGAAAGCTATAGCAAATTATGCCATACAGCTTTGGGCAGAGCAGGTTTATGACTTTTGGAAAACATTCATCGGTCAACCAGTAATACTTGTAGGTAACTCCAATGGTTCATTGATTGCCCTAGCCGCGGCGGCTGCTCATCCCGAAATGGTTCAAGGTTTAGTGATGATGAGTCTACCTGATCCGTCCTTAGAGCAAGAAGCGATCCCCACGGTTTTGCAACCCATGGTTATGACAATCAAAAATCTTGTCGCTTCTCCATTGTTACTTAAACCTTTATTTCACTTCATCCGCCGACCAAAATTCTTGCGTCGTTGGGCAGCTATTGCCTATGCTAATCCAGATGCCATCACTGATGAACTTATAGAAATTTTGGCTGAACCTCCCCAAGATAAAGATTCTGCCCGTGCTTTCAGTGCTCTTTTCAAAGCCTCTATTGGTACAAGCTTTAGTCCTAGCGTCAAGGCAATATTGCCAACTATACAAATTCCTATGCTTCTAATTTGGGGAGAAAAAGATAGATTTATTCCCCCAGCACTCGCTCAGCGATTTACACAATATAATGAAAACCTACAACTGCTTAGCCTTGCAGATGTAGGACATTGTCCCCATGACGAATCTCCAGAACAGGTTAATCAGGTGATTTTGGAGTGGGTGAATAAATGTGGTGTATAAACTATGAACAATCTATCCAACCGTGACTTGGTTGGTATCAACTTCCGTAGCACCCTTTACCCCTCGCGCTACAGAAACCATCTTGTTAAGAATTTCTTGATTAGGAACTTTGCCTTTTAAGACTACAGTACTACCAGTTTGAGCAACCCACAGGCTGTGGATATCCTCGAGTTGGGAGTCTTCATCAAATGCCAAGGCAACTCGCTTTGCTAATCCACTTTGATCATATTCTCCATTTAATCCTAAACGTTCTGGGGGAATTGATTGAGTAGCCGTAGGAGTGGCAGCGTTAGCTTGCTCTGCTTGTTGTTGTGGTTCTGGATTTACTTGTGCATTTTGTGGTTTTTCCAGGCCAAAAAGTCTTTGTAGCCAACCCATGAATTTATTCTCCTATAAGAAATTTACATGGTGTTAGTATAATTTCGTTGACAAAAGGGCGATATCTACCGAAAAAAAGAATATGTAGTCAAACCAACTCCTACGTTAGATGGATTATCAGGAAAAATATCGGGATGAACATGGGCAGTGTAACAAACAGGAATCCCGGTTTCTTGGAGAAACCGAGATTCTGAAACTTTTAATTTTGATCTAGGATTACTATAGTTAGGGAAGATGTCAAGTGCGGGTTAGTACTTCCAAGTTATGACCATTAGGATCATAAAAATAGAAACCACGGCCTCCTTGCCTATGGTTAATGTGACCTCTATTTTGATGCATGGGATCGCTGCTATATTCGATACATGCCTCTTTGATCCTTGCAAAAATCTTGTCAAATTCATCATCACTGACATGAAATGCATAGTGATGTGACTCAAATTCATTCCTGTCATCAAAATCAAAGGTTAATGTGTCATTCACCCGTACAACAGCGAAGTGACCAGCTGGCGGCTCAACCTTCAATCCAAAAATGTCTGCAAAGAACTGGGCTGATGCTTCCTTGTTGTGTGTAGGTACAATAGTGTGATTTAAAGTAATTGCCATACCATACCTCCCGGCTAGCTATTTATGAATGACCCCCGACTCACCACCCAATCGCACAGAATTTCTACTACATTCTGACTCCTAGGTTTTCTTATTCTTTCAACATTAACTAATCCTTTTGTAAGAGGCCATCAAGAAGCTTACAAAGCTACCATTATTATAATCAAATCAGCATAAGATGATTTGAAATTGCATTTATGTAAGAAAAATATAAATCATTTTGTAACTTATGTTTACCTATTTTATAAAACCAAAAGCTATATTATTTTCGCTAGCTTTATTACTGGTTGGGCATAGTGCTGCTCATGCTGGACAAGCTGAACCAGTTCAAACCGGACGACAGATACCCAGCATAACGCCAGCACAATCTCAACGTTTATCTCGTGACTTATTCATACCCAACTCGGAATACTTTTTTACTAAAGGACAAGATTCTTTTGAAAGAGAAATCCAAAGGCTCAGACAGAGGAATCTTTCTGGAAATGAATCTATCCTGAAAATTGATCCACGTGTACAAAGACAAAAAGATCAATATAGCAATCCTAGATGAGTTGTAAAAATGAAAAGTCTCAGAATCTCGATTTCTTGCAACGGGATTCTCATTTTTCATGAATGATTGGGAATTACTATGGTAATTAAACCTATTCAGTGATGATAGAAGAAATTATGATTTTATTTTTATACCAATGATAGGTCGATTTTTATCCATCATTTGGAATTTAGAATCATTAATTTTAATCACCTCATAATTTTCTGTTGCAAACATAGAGCCCAAACTAGCTATCACGTCTGCCAGAGAAACTGTAAAAGCTAGCGGTACCTTAAAATTGAAAAGAGATTTTGGAACAGTTTTAGTAATTAAATGCAATTTTCTTTCACTTACGTACCATACCCCAGTGAATTTATTACCTATTATGATTTCTTTAGGTTTCGAGAAAATAAATGTTTGAATCCTGGTTTGTTCATAGGTCATATCATCCTTAAAATGAATAGTGATTTTTTCCCAAGATGTATTAAAGCGCCATTTTCCAAAAAGTAAAATTTCTATTTCTATGTCAGAAAGATTACTATCACTCATATCTATCCTCAAATGAAAAAACGTCGTTGATGTTCTTTTGAATTGTTTAATGCAGGACCACAAACACTGTTAGGAAATGACTGTCCATTTAGGACGATGGAAGCTTCACCACTTTCACCACTGACATTAATTATGCCAGAAGAACTAGCAATACTTGGTCTAATACCATTTCACGAAATTTTTGATACAAATTCTCTTCCTTGTCCTTCTTATCTCTTTGGTTGCCAAATGTATCAAGTTTGTAGTGAAACGGTATAATTTACCTTCAAAAACTATTTAATAGGACCTTAACGAGAAGCAATTCGTAAATACTTAGATAAGGAAACGACAGGTTAAAACCTGCCCTTGTCGGGTTTCATCCCCTCCTTAAAACAGAGGGGTTCTCTCCCTCCTGTTATGGTTTGATAGAAACTTTATACTCTGAAGTTTGTGGAACTGATATACATTTACTGCGTGGGCACCTACAGGGGTAACCTATCCGATTATTCCCGGTCACTTTCCAGTTGGTCGTGTTGTTGAAATAGGTGGAGATAATTGTGATGTTAATGGTAAATTGATTCAACCTAGAGTGATCGCCACTTTTTTAGATGTCCACAAAACTTGTTACATTATTGTCAGTGATCCAGTTTCTGCGCAATGCCTTCATGAGCAATTGCTTCCATATTAATGTCCCAAGCAGATATCCTGTGATGACTCTTTTGAGAAAATCGTGAAAAACCAAACCAATTCCGGAACCAGCTCATCGGCACATAAAAACAAATAAAAATAAGAAAAGAAAATATTCTGAGCAACATAAAAATCTCCTTGGGAGTTCTGTTGGTCCCAATTCTAACCGAGTTGGGAGCAAAACAAACACAGTGTATTTTCTGTTAGTTGGTCAAAAGTCTCCGATTAATTTCATTCAATAAATTAGAGATGCTCTGTATAATTAAAAATATTAATTTGAGATTCTTAGTTTACCTCTCTCGTTCTTAGTGTTTAAGTTGACACCAATGATTTGTCCCTATTTACACAGGCAGAATAAGTGTAGAAGATGGTATTAGTCCAAGGGAATTTGCGTCCGCCAGTCCACGTCCTCCTTCAGCACTGGTTGGTTTGTACGTTTGAGTACAAATGAGCCGAGAACTAATATATCCATCTCGGTTCTCATAAAACAGGTGTATGCTTGTGCAGGTGTACAGACAATCGGTTCGCCTCTAACGTTAAAGGAAGTATTGATCAGAACTGGACACCCAGTTTTCAGCTTAAAATTCTGAAGAAGTCGAGTGAATGGGAGATTAGTTTCTTCCGTAACTGTTTGCACACGCGCAGAAAGATCAACGTGTGTAATTGCTGGTAGCTTAGACCTGATCTCATTAATACTCCCAAGACTTCTATTTGCGCTACCAAGCGATCGCACAGCCTCGCTCTTGATCCGGTCTGCCACGTCAAACACAAACAACATATAAGGACTTTCTTGTCCAATGTCAAAATAGTCAGGAGCATCTTCCAGCAAGACAACTGGAGCAAATGGGCGAAAAGATTCTCTAAATTTAATCTTCAAGTTCATTTTTCGCTGCATCTGTGGGTCACGTGGGTCACCAATGATGGACCGCGAACCTAACGCTCTAGGACCAAACTCCATTCGTCCTTGAAACCATCCTACGACGGCACCATTTGCCAAATGTTCAGCCACATTTTCGTACAACGCATTTCCTTCGTAGTACTCAAAGGGATAGTGGTTTTCTTCTAGAAATTGGCGTATTTCGGCATCAGAGTAGCTTGGCCCCAAAAGTGCGCCTTGCATAGCGTCAGTTCGGCGTGCGAGATGCTTGCGGCCTGCTTGAGTTACAGCCACATCAAACGCGGCTCCTAGCGCACAACCTGCATCACCAGCAGCTGGTTGAATCCAAATTGAGTTAAATTCGCCCGAACGGCTCAAGACTCCATTTGCTACGCAATTCAGTGCTACTCCACCAGCTAAACAAAGATGTCGCTCTCTGGTTTGCTTAATTGCCGTTTTGGCAAGTCCCAGCACGGCTTCTTCGGTCACTTTTTGAATAGATGCTGCAAGATCGCAGTGGCGCTGCAACAATTCACTTTCAGATGTTCGCACAGGATAGCCAAAGAGTTTCTCGAACTTGGCACCAACCATCCTTTCACCGCGCAAAAATTCAAAATATTCCAAGTTCAGAGTAAACGAGCCATCTGGTCGGATATTGATCAACTCATCAAGTATCTTGTTTGTATAGATAGGCTGACCGTAGGGAGCTAAACCCATAAGTTTATATTCGCCAGAATCAACCTTGAAACCACAGTAGTAGGTGAAGGACGAATAGAGTAGGCCTAGGGAATGTGGATAAGACACAGAGTTGATAAATTCCAAAGAATTGCCTCTGCCATGCCAGATGGATGTTGTATGCCACTCTCCAACACCATCAATACACAGGACAGCTGCGCTCCCAAAGGGAGAAGGAAAGAATGCGGATGCTGCATGAGAGCGATGATGTTGAGAAGCTACTATCTTCGGAACCGTTCCCCTACCAATAGACGCAAGTTCCTGTTCCACGCGTGAAAGGACGTTACGCTTCCACTTAATCCACTCTGGCAAAATCCGCACAAATGGGCCAAGTCCACCAATCCCTGCACTGGCAAACGATGACATCACCCGCGAGAACTTGACTTTAGGGTCCTCATAGTAAGCCACGATGGAAATATCATCCAACGATATGTCGGCCTCATCTAGGCAATACTGAACTGCTTGTTTTGGAAAGGATGAATCGTGTCTCTTACGAGAAAACCGCTCCTCTTGTGCAGCAGCGACAATATAACCGTCTTTTATCAACGCGGCTGCACTATCATGATAAAAGGCAGATATTCCCAGAACACATGATGCCATTTAAATACTCTCCTAAATCCTAAGTTCATGGTGTAATGAATCTGTTGGCACAATCGAAGTTTTTAACCGTTGGAACTGAATTAACATCATTAAGTCAGCCATCCAACGCTGTGTTCTTGAGGGAATAGATGACAACGATTTATAACCGATTTTAATTCTTTCCCATTCGACAGCCACCTGTCTTTCATTTCCCGACTCAGAAACCATTGTCATGTAAGTGTCAATAGCATCAGATGCCCACGCGGAATGACCTGTGGCAACATTATCGATCGCGTTATGTAGATCTACGAATTGTGTGCTAAATCCATATTCCTTGAGAAATCGGCGAGCCAATCTGTATCCATCCCCTACGCCGGAAAGTTCCATTGCTAGATTCATACCCAAGATTTCCGGTGTGAAGGTCAATGGCAGCTTGCCTAAACACAACCAATAAACAGGTAATCGGAAAGAGTCATCCTTGATGCGTATATCGTGAGCAAAGTCCCAAGAACCTGTAGGCGATAGGTCAATACCCATAGAATTGAGTAAATCGCGGTATATTTTCGGATGATTCAGGTCTATTTGACCATTTCCTAATTCGTCCCAGTAGATTTCAAACAATAAATAGCCAAAGGAGGACGAAGCTAGGCAAATGTCAGTAAAACCTTGAAGCCAGGAACCATCAATCAAAATTAAGGGTGCAAGCTGGAGGGTTGAATCGATGACTTCAGTCTTTGGCGGTAAGCTATTACCTCTGTTGTTCTCGAAGGTCTGTCCATGCTGGTCGTGTTGCTCTAACAGCCAGTTGCGTAACCCTTGATCTGGCCACGAATTCGGTAAGGATTTGCCGGGAAGACTATCAGCACGTCTAGCATTACTCAACCACCAATTTACGTAATCAACAGCAAAAGCTTTTGTCTGAGGTGCTAAAGCACGCCCTTGTAAAAGAAAATACGCTTCACGAATGTTTGCAGGCCGCCGCCCAATCCGCATATCTCCTGGTTGAATTGCTAGAGTTCGGGAAGCATTCTCAACCACGGGTACACTTACTTCCTCATTGTTGTGGTGGTGCTGCGTTGGTAAAGTATCAATCCATTCTCGAATAGTCTTCACTTCGTCACGCCCAAATACCCGAAACATCGGCCCGTGCGGACTGATTAGTTGATTTACCAAAGCACTCTTGTTCGAGTTACCAGGCTTGACAAACGGACTTTTGGAGAGAACAGCCATGAGCGGTGAAGGGTCGCTTGCTGCCTTCTGGAAATAATCTGATAAAGGACAGCCTTCTATTAAATGGGACTTATGATATACAGATGCTTCACGAGCTTTATCACGCACTAGCTTCGCCATTGCTTGATTGCTACTCGTCGAAGCATGGCAAAGTTCCCAAAGGTAACGGTTCCATTTGTCGAGAGCAAGAATAATCCACTGGACAGCAAGATCAAATTTTTGGGCGATCGCCGCATTCAATCCCCGGTAGTGATTTGCTATTTGCATTGAGCTAGCCAACGGATCAGCAACTAGACAAGCATCGCCACTAATTGCCAGGTCTAGGCGATCCCAATTTATCCATTGCTCACACTGATGCTTGAGAATTGCCCAACCAGGGAGTATGCCAATAGTTCTAAACACAACATCAATTGCACACATCTCAATCTGAAAGCGATCGCTGCGCCTGCTCATAGCGAACAGAGTTGCAGGCAGTGCGTACATGACATCATGAATATTACGATTGGCAAACAAGGCTGTTGGGCTAACGGCGTAGGCAGATAGGCCATGTCGCTCTAGGAGAAGATGGAATTGACTGCCACGAGATGCGTGTGGACGACCCACACCTACATCATCCGCCAGCAAAGACAATAGCGCTAGTTGAGTCTCATCCTCGAATACCCCAGGAGCACTCATGCCCTGCAGCCAACAACTCAGCGATGAAGCTAGAGGCGCTGACTGAATCAATAAGGTTTCAGTGAACCTACGCCGTGACAGATCGCTTTCAAAGGCTTGCCATAAATTCTTAAACTTCTGCTGCTGATCAACTGCCCACTGTCTTACAAAACTAAGAGATATGGTCAAGTCCTCAACACGATGCTCTTGGGAAGAACTTTCAATTTGGTCGCTTCTTAATTCCTCAATGTATTCCTGGTCTAAAAATACTTCTGGATTAAGCACACGACGATAAATTTCTCTCCAGATCATATACTCTCCAAAAATAAGAATTGATATGGTAAAGTTTTATATTCAAGCCTCCTAAATGCCTCTGTAAATGTTAGAACATGGGATATATTGAAGAATCTTCTTTTTTCTTTTTACGACGGAATATTTTGCCAAAAATTTTCTTGATAAATTTCATAAAAGCACCTCCAATAGTTTTTTTGAGAGAAAATCGTAGCCGTCATCAGTAAAATGAATCCGATCCACAAATAGCCACTGATCAATTTTAACTGATTCAGCAAGAATTGGGCTAATATTGATGAACTGTGATCCCATGGACTCTACACCAACACGAAGCAATTCTGCATACTGATGGCAAACTTCGGGACGCAAAATGTCACCATAAAACTCTGAGAAGCTGCCCATTTGCTCTAATTCAGCAAATAAGGCTTCTTCTTGACTGCATCCTTTCGACCGTACCCATGTTGATAGGGGCTGTAAAATATATGTTAATTTAGCGTTGAGGTCTTTGGCTAGAACCCGCCAAGTATGTAAGTGGCGGATTGTTAGCTCGGCTGCATAGCTGATTTGATCCTCAACAGAAGGGGGAGTTTCTTGTGCGGCTTCGTGACGTTTTAATATCCATCTTGCTATGGATTTCATACCTTCTGGTTTTTTTGGATTTAATGCTTCAAAGAACTGGTTGCAGTAGAAGAATGGGCCATTATCTAGACGCAAACTTGTTGGTAAACCTGCAAGTGCCAAATTATTGAACCCTGAAAAAAGGACGATCTCTTTGATGGGAGGTAAGAGGTGTCGATAAAGCACCAACAGCATTAATTCTTGTGTCGAGTTGAAGCTTCTCCCACCAAAATTTAACCATAACTCAGGACGAGGATCATTCTCAGATAAGCGCGATGGTAAAGTCCAAGCATCAGAACTAGCACCCATACCAAATACTGTAGAACTTCCCGCTATGATTCTTGCAGGTTCTTCTCGGTTGCATTCGCAAAGTGAATAGCGCTTTCCGTTATGCTCGGAGTACCGAAAGCCACTGGCGTCAGTATTAAAAACCGCACCACGATATTTTGTAGGGTGAAAATACATGAGGTATGGCACCCACGGAAAGCTATTGGTTTCGGCGAATTTTTCATGATACGCCATCATCTGTGGAGTGAGTTCAAATAGTGCTTTCATAGGATGCTTTCCAAGTAATTGATAAATTGATTTGACTGTGAAGTATTAAAGATTAACTTTTTTTAGCTACCTTGATTTGGGAGTATGAGATTAGCAAACTGCACTGACTATTTGGTACTGAATAGATGGTATTGAATGGAGTTGGCAATCGGAGAAACCTGCATTATTCAACATCTGTGCATATTCTGTAAAGGTATAGGCATCACCACTTGGTGTTGTTGCTAACATTTGCAAAGCGAAACTAGCAAATGGTGGTGTAACGCGGTCGGAGTTTGGAATCAGTGCTAAGACAATGACTTTGCCACCATCACTCAAACTGTGATGAACTTTTCTTAATAGCTTTTCACAGGTTTCCATGTCAAAGTGATGCAAGAAATTTGGCACTAAAACCAGGTCATAATCACTGCCATAATCTACGTCAAAGGCACTACCGGGAATTGTATGATAGCGATCACCAACCCCATGTACCTGTGCGTTGTGTTTAGCCACTTCTAACACAGGTGCCCAATCAACTGCATAAATTACGGCATTGGGGTTGTGTTCAGCAATAGCGATACCGAATAAACCGTGGCTTGCGGAAATATCCAGTACTTTTTTGCTTTGTTGGGAATCCCCATTCACTACTTGAGCAGTTAATTTTGCTGCTGTTAGTAAAATTGGCGACATTGCTTGAGCATATTCTACCCATACTGGATTATCGGGTGATAGAGCGCCTTCGGAGGACAATACAGTTCCTCCTTGGCGGACGGCAGTAACAAGGTTCCTAAACCCGTCAGTCATTAAGGGAGACAATAAAAACTTAATTCCATTACCTATGTAACTTTTGCTATTCTTGTCTAGGAACATGGCTGAATCAGGAGTGAGTCTATAGCCTTGGTCTTCCTTTACTAAAAAGCCAATAATTGTTAGGTAATCGCATAGAATCCGCATTCCTCGCTCGGAGGTTTGGCATTTTTGTGCCAGTGATTCCACGGACTCGATTCCTTGACCAATAGTCGTAAAAATTTGAAGTTCAATAGCAGCTTTGATTGCTTCTGTATGCTGGAAAGCATTAACTGCATAGAAAAATGGACCCGGTGATGGTATTTGAATTTCGTTGGACATAGGAAAACTTTAGTTAGACAAATATGAGCTTGTTGTTTGGCGATTTTCTGATTATTTTTGGAATATTGACGGGGCAAAGGTTTCACCACCCAAATTACTAACCCTTACCCTACAAAGCTGAAAGAATTTAGATGCTTTTGCCTTGGGTGAGCAATCGTTGGCTATTTTTTAATGCGGTTTTTGGCACTAACCCCCTAGAGATGAAATGGGACAAATATTTCTTGATTAATCCTGCCTCGATAGTTGGGAAAACAATATCTGTATCGGCTAATCCCGCAAGAGTATTAGTCAAGTCGATCTCAGGACTTTGATTGTTTATTACCATGTTTTCTTCCGGGAACAGAGCCATAAGTGATAGCAAAATCTGGTTTGAAGATACTTGATTCTTGCGCGTGAGGTGCGATCGCCACTGTTGATAAGAAACTTCTTCTAGTGGATAACCCAAACCCTGAATTAAGTTGAACAAATCATGGAGGAGAGTGGCATGAGGATTGACCAAGTGAAAAGCTTTTCCAAAAGACTCTTGCTGTTGCGATATATGAATCACAGCACGACTTACGTAGTCAACTGGAACAAGATTTTCTGCCCAAAGACCCAATTTTGGCATCATTCCCAACTGAATACACCCAGGAATTAATTTAGACAAAAAATCATCGGGATTGCAGATACCTGTTTGGCTGTGTCCTGCAATTCTGGGGCATCTGTAGATAGAAATAGGTAGTCCGCGATCGCCCGCGCTCATCACCAACTTCTCTCCTACCCACTTACTTGCGGCATAGCCATTGTAAATATCTTGACTGTATTCCAGTGGATCGGCTTCAGAAATTATCTTTACTTGAGAATAAGCCTGAGAATAAAAAACACCAATCGTGGAAATGAAGTGGACAGGTTTGCGCTTAATTTCGCTGGCTAATCTCAAGATTTCCTGTGTGCCTAAGACATTTGCAGCTTTGAGGGTAGAGTAAGAATAAACTGAACTTACCCACGCTCCATTATGATAAATGATATCAATCTGACTGGCTAAATCTTGAAATTGGGATGCACCAAGACCAAGTAATTTTTTGGACAAATTCCCTACTACAGGGATAATCCTAGAACTGAAAGCATCCTGCCAAATTTGGAAAAATTCCATCTGGCTTTGCAGCCTCTGTTTAGCGTGTTGTTCATCAGCAGCACGAACCAAGCAATAGACATCAGCCTGAGTTTGTTTTAGGAGTTCAGAAAGTAAATAAGCGCCAAGAAAACCACTAGCTCCGGTCAAAAATATACTCTTTGGTTCTTTTGTATATGTAAAGGGTACAAGATGCGGCTGAATGGTTGGGTCTAAAACTGCTTCGGTTTTTAAATCAATGTGTGTATTGCTGACAATTGTCGCCGAGTTTTCGACTTTAGAAGTAATTGTTGCTGCTAGTTCAGCTATGGTAGGTTGTGCAAACAGCGATCGCAACGGTAACTCAATTGTAAATGCTTCCCGGACTTGAGAGATGACTTGAGTGGCTTTGAGAGAGTGTCCACCCAGTTCAAAAAAGTTGTCGTGAATGCTAACCTTCTCTATTTTCAGCGACTCAGCCCAAATCCTGGCTAGCATTTTTTCAGTTGGAGTGCGGGGTGCAATATATTGGTCTGAGGATTGGCTACTAAAATCTGGTGTAGGTAAAGCACGGCGGTCGATTTTACCACTGGGTGTTAGAGGAAGAG
>JAJPJF010000537.1 GCA_021324415.1 Nostocales cyanobacterium Centralia_MAG_434 | reverse complement strand
TGGTTTTATGGTACGACCTTAAAATAGCCATTTTATAGAAAGGCTCAAAAATTTAGAATCCAGTCATAGCAAGGCATATAGGCTCTGATTAGATTTTATTTATTATTTGACTCCATAAAAAGAACTGAAGAGCCAAAAAAACTTGGTCCTAATACACATGCTTGTATTAAGGGGAAAAATTTATGCATCTTTCATGTTTAGCTACGGCTGTGTGTGATAAAACTCCAATAGACTATCCAAAAGATCTCTGCATTCATCATTTATTGGATTTGCAAGTAGAGCGTACTCCAGATAATGTCGCCCTCATTTTTGAGGAACAACAAATCACTTACCAGGAACTGAACTGTCGAGCTAATCAACTAGCCCATTACCTGCAAGCTCTAAAAGTAGGACCAGATGTTCTAGTAGGAATTTGCATGAAGCGATCGCTCTCAATGGTGATTGGACTACTTGCCATTCTAAAAGCAGGTGGAGCCTACGTACCGCTTGATCCTGTCTACCCTAAAGAGCGCTTGGAATTTATGGTAAAAGACTCTCAGTTATCAGTACTTCTAACTGAACATGACCAGCTTGCAAACTTGCCAGATCATAAAGCTCTTATTGTATGTTTAGATGCTGATTGGGAGATAATTGCTCAGTACAGTTCAGATAAACCGAGTAGCAAAACTACACCAGACAACTTAGCTTACACCATCTACACATCTGGCTCTACAGGTCAACCCAAAGGAGTTCAAATTATCCATCAAGCAGTTGTCAATTTCCTAACTTTCATGAGCCAACAGCCTGGACTTAGTAAACAAGATATCTTGCTTGCTGTAACTACGATCTCCTTCGACATTGCTGTCTTGGAACTCTATTTACCAATGGCTGTGGGGGCTCGTATCGTATTGGTAACGAGGGAAATAGCCTCAAATGCATCTGAGTTACTGCGAATTCTGGCTCAATCTGGTGCAACCGTTATGCAAGCAACACCTGCCACTTGGCAAATGCTCTTAGCAGCAGGTTGGCAGGGTAATCCAAATCTTAAAATCCTCTGTGGTGGGGAAGCAATGCACCGGGATCTTGCAAACCAACTCCTTGCAAGAAGTGCTTCTGTTTGGAATATGTACGGTCCAACAGAAACTACGATTTGGTCAACTGTTTATCGTGTGCAGCCTGAAGATATACCTGTACCTATAGGCAGACCGATTGCAAATACCCAAATTTATCTAGTAGATCATGAGCAATATGAGAAGAATAACTCAATTCAGCTAGTTTCAGTGGGAGAGGTAGGAGAGTTACTTATAGGAGGGATAGGTCTAGCACGAGGCTATCTCAATCAACCTGATCTGACGGCTAAAAAATTTATTCCTAACCCTTTTAGCAACGAATTCGGATTTCGGCTTTACAGGACTGGTGACTTGGCACGTTATAACTCCGACGGTAATATCGAGTTGATTGGTCGGATCGACAATCAGGTAAAAATTCGCGGCTTCCGTATTGAATTAGGAGAAATTGAGGCAGCCCTTTGCCAACACTCGCTTGTTAGGGAGGTTGTGGTTGTTGCTGAAGAAAAGTTAGGCAATAAACGCTTGATTGCTTACATTGTTCCACAAGGTGGGTTGCAACAGTTACAGCAGAAAGGTGCAAAGATTCCATTCCTAAGAAGTTTTCTGATGGAAAAGCTACCTGAATATATGGTGCCCAGCACTTTTGTGTTCATTGATACTTTGCCTCTTACTCCCAATGGTAAGGTAGATCGTCGAGCATTATCAAGTTTTTCTAAAAGCCAAGCTAGACCAGATTTAGGGACATTGTCTGTTGCTCCTCGAACACCCATGGAAAAACAGCTAGCTCAGATATGGCAACAAGTTTTGGGTATTGAGTATGTGGGTGTTAATGATAGTTTTTTTGAATTAGGAGGTAACTCTCTTCTGGCTACCCATTTGCTATTCCAAATAGGAGAAAAGTTTCAGCTAAAATTGCCCTTATTGACTCTGTTACAGACTCCTACTATTGCCGAATTAGCACAGGTAATCAGAGTTTTCCAAGATTCTAATTCTTTATCAGATCTGCGTAATACAATAACCACAGATTTAAAGGCAGATTGTCTTCTAGACCCCACCATCACACCAGAAACTCCCTTTATTGACTCTAGAACAAAACCTCAAAAGATTTTATTAACAGGAGCATCAGGTTTTCTCGGTGCTTTTTTATTGCACGAACTCCTAGAGCAATCTCAAGCCAGGATTTATTGTTTAGTCCGCGCCTCTAATCCAAAACAAGCTAAGCAGAAGCTTTCCAGCAATCTCAAAAATTATTTACTTCCTGATGACAAGCTAGATACTCGTATCATTCCAGTTTTGGGGGATTTATCTCAACCTATGCTAGGTCTTGGTGAGCAACAATTTCGTGAGCTAGCTGCCGAGATTGACCTCATCTATCACAATGGTGCGTTCGTTAATTTTATTTATCCTTATACTAGTTTGCGGACAGTGAATGTGCTAGGAACTCAGGAGATTCTAAAATTAGCAAGCCTAAGTAAAGTTAAACCTGTTCATTTCATCTCAACTCTCGATGTGTTTCAATCTCCTCACTATACTCGGATGCAAGTAATTTTAGAAGATGAGGAAGTCATTGGTGGTGAAATGCTGTCTGATGGATATGCTCAAAGTAAATGGGTTGCAGAAAAATTAATGAAGGCAGCTTTTTCGAGAGGCATCCCAGTTTGTATCTACAGACCCGGAACGATTATTGGACATAGTCTAACTGGTGCCTCTCAAAAATCTGACCTAGTAGCCAGACTCATCAAAGGCTTGATTCAAATGGGCAATGCACCTGAATTAAACTTGAACATGAGCCTCACACCTGTAGATTATGTTAGTAAAGCCATCATCCATTTGTCGCTACAGGCAACTGCTTGGGGAAAGGTTTTTCATCTATTGAGTCCTCACGCCTTGCCTTTTCGCCAGTTTGTTGATGAAATTAGGTCATTTGGTTATTCCATCACATGGACTGACTATCAACAGTGGCAAACACAGTTACTGAACACTGCTGTCAAGCACGAAAATGCTTTAAGTCCACTGTTTTTTCTCTTTACAAAATCGGGGTTTGGAAATCAACCAAGCTACTTAGAGACATCCGCTTTAATGTCCCGAACATTTAACTGTCAAAATGCACTTGCTGCCTTGGGTAGTAGCGTTATCTGCCCAATTATTGATAGCAACTTGCTTCAAGCTTACTTTTCCTACTTGCTCAAATAAGTAAGTAACATTAGGTCATACAATGAGCATGACACTGTAAAGAAGAATAATTGGATGATAACCTCAAGTTTTCTGCCGAATTTATCAAAAATCACTGCTGGAGGCCTATTGCTAATCCTATCAATGGTAGGTGAAGCACAAGCAACGACACCAACTCTGACATCATCTTTCTCAAATTCATACTCATTAACAGATCTAGGATCAGTACAACAAATTCCACCAGCTTATGGTGGATTAACCTTTCAGCCTGGAGACTCTAATACTCTTTTGATTAGTGGCTCAGCCGATACTCCAGATGCAGGAATTTACTCTCTCAAAGTTACGCGCAATAGTGATAACCATATAACTGGTTTTGGTATTCCATCTCTCTTTGCAAAAGCCCCAGGACTAGGTTCTGGAGGAATCGATGCTGGGTTAGTTTATAGCCCATCTGCAGACGTTTTATTTTATACTTCTTATGATGACAATAGTGTTGGTCAAATTAAGTCTGGTAACAGTGGTCCTGATCGACGAATTGATCTGAACTCCCTTGGCATTGCTTCTTCTACTGGTGCGTTAAACTTTGTCCCTGAAGGATTTGCTGGAGCAGGTCGGTTGAAAATTACTTCTTACACAGAAAATACATTCTATGACACAACCATTACTCCAGATGGCTCTGGTACCTACAATATTTCTGCACCTTCTAAAAGCATTAAGCTTGATGGTGGGCTTGATGGCTTTATTTATGTAAAGGCTGGCAATCCAGGATTTTCTCAAGATAGCTTGTTAATGTCAGAATATGATAATACTAGCGTTGCTGCGTATACGCTAGACGCAAACGGTGATCCGATTCCAGGTACCCGCCAAGATTTTATAAAGGAACTGGGTTATCACTCACCAACGTCTCTTACTGGAGTTGCAGGAGCAACTCTTGATCCATTAACTGGTGACTTTCTCTTCTCTGCGTATTTCGAAGACTCTCCTTCCGGGAGTAGAATATTTGAGGTTCGAAGCTTAAAAAACCCAATTTCAGTTCTAGAACCTAATGTTGCTGTAGCTAGCCTAGCTTTTCTAGGTTTTGTTTTACTCTCAAGAAATAAAAGAAAAAATCCTCTGGAGAAAAAACATTCCTACAATAGGATCTAGCCTTTTCATTTAGCTTTTTCAAGCTCAATCTGATTGTGTTAAGACTCAGTGATGAGATCAATCTTTACTAAAGCTTGATGATAAGCTCAACTATAAGGAGGTTATATTTAAAGCAAATTAATAATAATGCGAATTTCTGTCATGCAGAAAATTAGCAAACATCAAACTTATTTGAAATGTTTGCTAGCTTTCTGCTCAAATAAGTCTCATGAAATAAACTGCCAAACAGATTCGTCTAAAGACTTCACAAGGCTCTGCATCTGCATATAAATTTCAAATCTAGCCAAGGTCTGTTTTATACACAGTCCATATTGTTCTGTGTGCATGGCAAGCATAAACAGAACTTTTGGTCTATTTTTACTCAAATTCTCTACGAATGTTGACTCCTCTCCTAACTATACATTAGAAAACACGCAAAAATGATGCAACGACAGCCTAAAAATTTTATTTTTTACAATAATGTCTCGGAAGGTTATTTGAGGCGGCGGCAGTTACGAGGAAATGCTGGTTCATTCCTATTATGGGGTTTAGGTGTTGGTGCCGTTATTTCTGGCGACTTCTATGGCTGGAATTATGGTTTAGTGGCAGGTGGGTTTTGGGGTTTAACTATCGCCACCGCCCTGATGGCAATCATGTATATATGCATGGTCTACACTCTAGCAGAGTTATCAGCCATACTACCACATGCAGGTGGATTGTATTCTTTTACTCGCAATGCCTTTGGTCCTTTTTGGGGATTTATTTGTGGTGTAGCCGTCACTATTGAGTATGTACTGGCAACAGCCGCGCTTGTCTTTAGTATGAGCAACTACCTCAAACCTCTAGTTCCTTCAATGCCAAACTCTTTCGTATGGCTACTTCTCTATATCATTTTTGTGGGAATTTGTATTCATAGTTTGGAATTGACGTTGAACGTAAGTCTTTTTATGACCCTAGTAGCGATCATGATCTTAGGCATATTCTATTTAGGTATGTCAATATCAGGTGTATTCAAACTAGAACTACTATTCAATGTTCCTGCTGCTCCTGGGCAATCAGCAATGTGGTTACCGAAAGGTTGGCAGGGTGTATTTGCAGCAATACCCTATGGGATTTGGTTCTATTTAGCAATAGAAATGCTTCCTCTCGCAAGTGAGGAAACTGAAAACGTGCCCAAGAATATGCCAGCTGCACTCATATCAGGTATGGTTACCTTAATTATCCTTTCAGTGTTTACCCTAGTACTGAATTCTGGAGTAGGAGGTGGTGCAGTCGTAATTGGTAAATCGAGTGTACCCTTAGCAGAAGGATTGGAAGCTTATTTTGGTAAAGGTTCTACTAGTGAGTTTCTCACAGCCCTAGCATTAACTCTTGGGTTAGGAGCTAGTTTGCCTACTCAGATTTACGGTTATGGACGTATCTTATTCTCTCTCTCCCGTGCTGGGTACCTGCCGCGCTGGATTTCTGTAACTAATAGAAACCATATACCTGCTAGAGCATTGATCCTGGGTACACTGATTGGACTTGTTTGTGTTGTGTTAGTTGCGAATGGGAAAGCGTCTGCAGTGGATGACGTGATTTTAAACATGTCTGTGTTTGGGGCAGTGATTTCCTATATTCTCGTCATGCTTAGCTACATTAAACTCAAACTCAGCCGTTCTGATTTACCAAGACCTTATAAAAGCCCACTAGGAATTCAAGGAGCATGGGTTGGGGCTACACTCGCAATTTTTGCTTTAATTGCCTGTTTGTTTGTGCCTGAATACCAACCTGGTATCTGGGGTGTTGGACTGGTCCTCTTGATAGCAACTTTCTACTTTTTCTTATATAGTAGATATCGATTGGTTGCTCAAGCTCCAGAGGAGTCAGCAGCTTTAAACATGCCGAGATGAGATATTCACTTAAATTCTTTTTTCAAAACTGTTTCCTAAGCAACCTCCAGGTTAAATCTGTATAGTACCTACCTAACCATGTATTTTTACTTCCAGAGCTTCTAAAAGATTGTCATGGTGCTTCTCTTAAGACGATTGTCATAGTAACTAGACAACAGCTAGCATACATTTTTATACATTCTGAGAAGCAAGAATGAATCCATCTTTAAGGCATTGTCTATCTTTTTCCCCTGTCATTGTTGGGATTAGCTCACTCGTTTTTACTAATTTAGCAGTGCTTGCAGATGAAGTCCCTGCCCCTACTGCGGTGACCTCATCTCAGAATCGCGCAGTTGTGTCAGATCCTGAGTTTATCAACACACAATGGGATAGCATCACGCTACCGATATCCCAAGTAACATCTGTATCTCAGCTTACAGATGTTCAGCCTACGGATTGGGCATTTCAGTCGCTGCAGTCTCTGGTTGAGAGGTATGGCTGTGTTGCAGGGTATCCAAATGGAACTTTTCGAGGTAATCGAGCTTTAACTCGCTATGAATTTGCAGCTGGAGTGAATGCCTGCTCAAATCGGATCAATGAGCTGATTGCTTCTGCAACGGGTGATCTAGTTCGTAAGGAAGACCTAGCAACCCTGCAGAGATTGCAACAGGAGTTTGCTAATGAACTGTCTGTACTACGGGGTAGAATTGATCATTTAGAAGCCCAAACAGCCCAGTTAGAATCACGGCAGTTTTCTACAACTACTAAACTCGTGGGAGAAGCAATCTTTACAGTTAGTGCTGCTTCCAATCAAGCTGGAACCAACAATCAATCTGTCATTCAGAACCGGGTACGGTTGGATTTACAATCCAGCTTTACAGGCAAAGATACATTGCATACTCGAATTGCTGCTGGTAACACTCCCAACTTTACATTTAAAGGAAATCCTGCTGCTCCTCTAGGAGTACCAACGGCCACAGGCACTCAGACAATTCAAGAAGGCTATGCTAACGATAGTGCAATCATTGATTGGTTAGCTTACTACTTCCCAGTTGGGGAAAAAGTACAGTTTTACATTGCCCCTCTCCTTGGGGTTCATACGGATTACTTACCTTCAACTGCCAACCCCTATATTGACAGTTCGGATAGTGGAACTGGCGCTCTAACTCTTTATGGCAAAGATAACTCCATCTACAATATTGGTGGGGGAACAGGTCTAGGATTCAGTTACAAGTTTAGCAATGCCTTTCAGCTTAGTGCTGGTTACCTAGCTGGAGGAGGAGATTCTCCAGCTAGTCCACTCAAGGGAAATGGTTTGTTTAATGGTAGTTATTCGGCATTAGGTCAACTCACAGTTAATCCAAATAAAAAACTAACCTTTGCCGTTACTTACATCAACAGCTACCATACTCCAGGCACACCTATATTTAGTCTTGGATTCAGTTCTCTCCAGGGGTCTTCAACAATCTCGGGTGTGGTAGGGACAAGCTTAGCCAATTTTCCTGGAGGTTCTAATGCTGCAGTGTCAACAAACTCCTATGGTGCAGAGGCATCCTACCAATTGAATCCTAAGTTTGTTGTCAGTGCTTGGGGTGGTTATACTAATGCCAATATTAAATCTAGGTCTGGTCCTAATGGGCAAATCTGGAACTATGCTCTGACATTTGCCTTCCCAGATTTGTTTTTTAAGGGGAATATGGGAGGTCTAATTGTCGGAGTTGAGCCATATTTGGGCAATGCAAAAGCTCTCTTTGGTTCGTCAGCAACCAACAAGCTGCCATTACATGTGGAAGCTTTTTACAAGTATCAAGTTAACGATAATATTTTATTAACACCAGGTTTGATTTACTTGAATGCTCCAGACCAAAATAAGGATGCAGATGCCTTTATCGGGGTATTGCGAACCACTTTTACTTTCTAAAAGCAACCCCAGCAATAAAATCACTAGGATTGCTTCAGTAGTACGATGTTCATATGTACTAAGATAAAGGAAGCACAAAATTTATAGTCAAGCACGCTTGTTGCAATAAATCAGTAAGCAGTAAACAGTTTTCACAAAGCTTTTCCATGAGAACTAAAACTCTTAGATTAAGACTGATAACTGATAACTGATAACTGATAACTGATAACTGATAACTTGCATGCACCAATATCTTAATTTTCATGAGTAACGAACACCAACTCAGCCTTTTTGAGGAATCTAATTTTGATCAGAAAGAGCTAATTCCTACAGACGCCAAAATTCCTATTCCTTCAGGAACATATGCCAACATCACTGATCTGGCACAGCATTGTAATAATTGCCACCGTTGTGGATTGGGAGATACTCGGATTCATGCTGTTGTAGGACGTGGCAACCTTAAAGCCCCAATCATGATTGTAGGTGAGGCTCCAGGTCAAAACGAAGATGAAACTGGGTTACCCTTTGTCGGAAAAGCCGGACAGTTGCTAGATAAAATTTTGGCATCTGTCAATTTAGATACACAGGAAGATGTTTACATCTGTAACATCAACAAATGCCGTCCACCAGATAACCGAGTTCCAACTACTGAAGAAATTGCGGCTTGCAAACCCTATCTGTTAGAACAAATTCGCCTAGTTGACCCAAAAATTATTCTGTTGACCGGTGCAACTGCTGTTAAAGGTTTAACTGGTGATAAGCGAGGTATTACCAAAATTCGTGGAGAGTGGATGGAGTGGGATGGGCGTCTGTGTATGCCAATTTTCCACCCCTCTTATTTGCTGCGTAACCCTTCCCGCGAAGTAGGTAGCCCCAAATGGCTAATGTGGCAAGACATACAAGCAGTGCGTGCTAAGTTCGATGAAATCCGCAATACAAAAGTTTAACCCCTGACCATCTACTTTCCTGCTTGACAATCTCGTAACCAAGCATTAATTCCTTGGGCAATGTCACCATCACTAGTATCCTGCGGTGGTGTTGGTGCCTTAGTGGCTGGATAGTCGCCAGTTTGGGAAAACATCATTACCATACGCCACCCACTCCTGGTTTTTGTTAAAAATAGCCAGTGGAATTCCTCTAAGTATACTGCTTTCCCGCTTGTATACATTCTTTCTAAAGTACTAAAAAATACTTGTTTGACCCCTTCTGAAGCGTTTTGTTTAGCATTTAAGCTGGATTGGTATGTAGTGAGAGGTAGTGGAGTAAATTCAGGTTTTCCAGCAATAATGACGTAGCTGTAAAAGTCAGGCATCTTGCTTAACAGAGGAGGACGAGCACGCTGAATGGCACGATTCGCATAGCTAGGTAAATCCTGCAAAAGATGAGTTGTTAATGTTTCTACATCTTTATCTGCGCAAAAAAACTTTTCTCTGTTTGTAGCTCTCCTATTTACGTGATCTGGAGAAATAGCGCCCTGAACGCTTTTCCAATCTAAAACAGGAAACAACAGTAGCAACAAGAAACTACAGCGAAGAAGCCACAAGCCATAATTCCTCCTTTTGACTTTTGACTTCATGCAATTGTGACTATCTCCTCGCAAATTTTCTTCCAAGCTAACTCTGGATTAGCTGCATCGGTGATTGGACGTCCGATAACCAGATAATCAGCTCCTGCTTGAAATGCCTGAGCTGGTGTGAATACTCTTTTCTGATCGCCCAAAACAGACCAAGTTGGACGTATCCCAGGACAAACAAGCAAAAAGTTATCTTCACAACAAGTACGTAATTTTGCTACCTCTTGGGGCGAACAAACAGCCCCATCTAGTCCCGTCTCTTGAGCCATTAATGCCATTTCCAAGATATACTCTGGCAATTCTAGAGGAATTTTTAAATCAAAGGCTAGTTGCCGAGAAGAAATACTTGTTAACAGCGACACCGCAATTAACTTCGGTGGTTGTACACCTGCTTGAGTGGCACCTGCCTGTACTGCCTCAGCCGCTGCTTTTAAAGCATCTCTACCAGACGTAGCATGAATTGTTAGTAAATCAACACCATAACGAGCAGCAGCTTGGCAAGCACCAGCAACAGTGTTAGGAATATCGTTAAACTTCAAATCCAGGAAAATCCGTTTTGAACGAGATTTCAGCAGATCGATGATTTGAGGTCCTGTACTCACAAACAGCTCTAACCCAACTTTCCAGAATCTGACTTGCTCTAGCTTTTTAACCAGTGCGATCGCTTCTTCTAGCGTTGGCACATCTAAAGGAACAATAATTCGTTCTAAGGTATCCATTTCGTAATTTAGGGTATGGTAACGGGGCATAGGAGGACAGGTAGGACAAGGAGGACAGGGGAAGGAGCAGAGGATAATTTTGAATTGGTATAACTCCTAACTCCTAACTCCTAACCCCCCCTGTTAGTGCACAAGTCGAACAAACTTATTTTTTCCCACTTGTAAAACTCTCCCATGCAATTCGTTGGAATTTTGGAAAGTCGTATCGATATCAGTCACGCGATCGCCATCCAAACGTACCCCATTTTCTTGAATTTTCCGTCTTCCTTCAGCGTTACTTTTACATAGACCAGTAGCGCTGAGGATATGGGTTAGTTTAGAGGGAAAAGTGACTCCTGAGAGGGAAAATTGTGGCATTTCACCCTCAGAAATTTCTTCGAGGGCTTTTTCGCCATGATACTGTCTGACAATTTCTTGTGCCAGCAGTTTTTGGCGATCGCGTGGATTTGTAGGGAGTTGCTCTAAAGACAAATCTGTAAGCAGAGTAAAATACTGTTCCAAAAGATGATCAGGAACTTGTTGCAATTTTTGATACTTTTTAAATGGATGTTCTGACAGACCTACATAATTATTTAAAGATTTCGACATTTTTTGCTCGCCATCAATGCCAATTAAAATTGGCAATAGTAATCCAAACTGGGGTTTTTGCCCAAAATGGCGCTGCAAATCTCGTCCCACAGCAATATTAAATTTTTGATCTGTGCCGCCTAACTCCACATCAGCATCGATAGCAACAGAATCATACCCCTGCATCAGTGGATAAAGGAATTCATGAAGAAAAATAGGATTTTCTTTTCTATAGCGTTCAGCAAACCCCTCCTTAGCCAGCATTTGTCCCACTGTCATAGTGGAGAGTAGCTCCAAAATTTTTCCCAAGTCTAGTTTTGACAACCATTCCGAGTTAAAGCGTACCTCTAACCTTCCGGGTGTGTCAAAATCCAATATAGGTCGTACTTGATCAAGATAAGTCTGGGCGTTTTGCAAAACTTCTGTTTCTGAAAGCTGACGACGCATTTCAGATTTGCCTGTCGGATCTCCAATGCGGGCTGTAAAATCACCAATAATCAGCACTGCTGTATGACCTGCATCTTGAAAAGCTCGCAGTTTCCTTACTGGTATGCTATGACCAAGATGAATATCCGCACCTGTTGGGTCAATTCCCAATTTGACTCTTAAAGGTCGGTCTGTATTCACCAATAGCTTTTCTAGACTTTGTATGTCACTGTCAGAATCTGTTGGTTGGGGGAAAATTTCAGCTGTACCACGACGCAGCCAAGATAAATTTTGCGTCATACTATGAGATTGACTATTCACTATGCTTTGTAATGTAACTGTAAAAGTAGGATTGATTCTAGTCACTGGCAACTTGTCTGATATTTCATCTGCCAGACTAATATAATTACAAAAAATTAACCGCCTTGCTTCGCTAAAAAAATTAAACTGATATTTACCAGTGAGGAAGTGAGATAGCCGTGTCGTCTAGGACTTTTGAAGATAAGCAACCACCACGCCAGGCCTCATCAGGTTTTGAGTTTTTCAAAGGAGTCGGTCAGGTAGCTGGCGGTACTCTATTATCTATTACAATGTTGGCAAGCTCTGTTGTAGCCGGAGGACTGGTTGGCTTAGCCGTTAGTTTCCGTAATTTGCCAGATGTAAGACAGCTACGTAACTTCTTTCCCTCAGAAACGACTTACATCTATGACATTAAAGGCAAATTATTAGCAAGTGTTCACGGAGAAGCTAATCGGGAAGTTGTACCCCTAGATAGGATTTCTCCACAACTAAAACGAGCAGTACTGGCAAGCGAAGACAGTGACTTTTACTATCACCATGGTATTAACCCCAAAGGCGTTGGACGTGCTTTGTTGACCAACGCAACAGCTGGTGGAGTCAGAGAAGGTGGTTCAACTATCACCATGCAGTTGGTTAAAAACCTGTTTTTGTCTCAAAGGCGTGAATTTACCCGCAAAATTGCCGAGGCAGTACTCGCTATCCGTTTAGAGCAAATTCTTAGCAAGGACCAAATCCTGGAAATGTACCTCAATCAAGTTTATTGGGGTCATAACAACTATGGTGTGCAAACAGCAGCTCGCAGTTATTTCAAGAAATCTGCTGAAAATTTAACCTTGGCTGAGTCAGCAATGATGGCAGGGTTAATTCAAGCACCAGAACAATACAGCCCATTTGTCAACATGACTAAGGCAAAAGAGCAGCAAAGAATAGTTCTAGGTCGGATGTTAGAACTGGGCTGGATCACACAGCAAGAGTACGATAATGCCCTTAAACAAGAAATCAAGCTTGGTAAAATCAGGTCATTTCAAGGTAGTGCCTTGCCTTATGTGACAAATGCTGTGGCACAAGAGTTGGCAAGAAAATTTGGTCGGGAAGCGCTTTTAAAAGGTGGGATGCGTGTACAGACTACAATCGATGCCGACTTTCAGGAAATGGCAGAAGAAACAATCAAACACTGGCATGACATACTACTTGGGGAAGGATTAAGCAAAAATCAAATGGCCCTGGTAGCGATTGATCCACGTACACATTTTGTCAAAGCATTGGTAGGTGGCGTAGATTATAAAACTAGCGAATTTAACAGAGCTACCCAAGCCCTACGACAACCAGGCTCATCTTTTAAGCCTTTTGTCTATTACACGGCCTTTGCTAGTGGGAAGTTTACACCAGACTCAACTATCTACGATACTCCAGTGGGTTATCGAGATGGTGACGGTTGGTACTATCCGAAGAATTATGACAATACCTTCGGCGGACCGATGTCAATTCGCTACGCTGTAGCACAGTCTCGCAATATCCCCGTGATCAAAGTTGGGAAGGCTGTAGGAATGAATAAAGTCGTTGAGACCTGCCGCATCTTAGGAATTACCAGTCCTATGGAACCAGTTAGCTCTTTGCCATTGGGTGCGATCGGTGTCACCCCAATGGAGATGGCTAGTGCCTATGCTACGTTTGCCAATTACGGCTGGCAATCGCCATCTACAATAATTGCTCGTGTCACTGATAGTAGCGGCAATGTTTTGCTTGATAATACGCCTAAACCGCAACAAGTTCTCGATCCTTGGGCATCAGCTGCAGTTATTGATGTGATGCGTTCAGTTATCAATGAAGGTACTGGAAAACATGCTGCCCTAGATCGCCCTGCAGCAGGCAAGACTGGAACAACTTCCTCTGAAAAAGATATTTGGTTTGTTGGTACTGTACCACAGTTAACCACCGCTGTATGGGTAGGTAGAGATGACAATAGAACCCTAGCTCATAATGCAACTGGAGGCGTTCTAGTCGCCCCTGTTTGGCGTGATTTTATGATGAAGGCGCTAAAAAATGTCCCAGTAGAAAACTTCAAGTCACCTTCACAGTTCCCTCGCCCTAAAGCAAATTAAAGTTGTAAAGTTATGAGCCTTGAGTCCCAAATTAACTCCTAACTCTTAACTTGTTAGGGAGTTTGTTGTCCTAACTCGGCCTTCATCCGTTGTAGAGTTAGGTGCATTTGCTCAAACATTTGTTGAGGGGTAACACCAAACTGATTGAGTTGAGTTTTAAGCTGCTCCATAGTCATTTGAGCCATAAAATCATCAGATAGCTCAAATCGCTTCATAAAGATGCGATATCGGTCCATCATGATCTCCATTTGCTCAATAAACAGCTTTTTGCCCTCTAGGTCAAATTTACCGTAATTATTGCCGAGCTTGATCAGCGCTTGATAATCCTCAAACAACTGCTTTGCTTCTTGCTGAACGATCTCAGAGTCGAAGAATCCCATTTTGCGTCTCTATAACTGAGTTGCCACTCAGTCGCTCTTAAACTTTTGCTTCTATACATATCTTAGTCTACGGAATTCATTTGAAGCGTAAGCTTCGGTCTGTCGTCAGGTTTTTTACAGAAATTTCAACACTTGACAAATCGCAAAATATAGCTAGAGAATTTCTGTCGCTTATAGTCGAGTTAAAAGCTGGTAGAAGTCAAAACTCGTAAAGTTTATCCCCACTCATTGAGAGTTGGTGTGTAAACAGGTTACGAGAATGATAGCTTTCCCGCTCTCACGGTGACACATCAGCCATCTTTAATTTTAAGCAGTTGTCAACTATTGGTAACCTTTCTTAAAAAGGTTAAAGAATTGTATTGGTCTAAGGCTTGATATCTCTTGACATTCATATACTGGATTTATTGCGTAAAGAGGTGCCAAAATGGTTCACACCTACGAGGTATTAGTTGATATCAAAGAATTTATTGACGGAGCAAACAATACCTTTCAAAGCGAAACAACACGATACGAAATTGATGCAGAATCAAGACAAAAAGCTGATGGCATGGCACGAATTCAAGCTAGAGGTGACCATCCAAAAGGAACTGAATACGACGTTAGGGTAACAAGGCTACTGAGATAAGGTGGATAGAACGTTACGTCTACCTATCTTTGACTATAGAAAATCAGACTATGAAAGCATTCTGGGCAAAAAATTAGACGATATTCCTGTGTGGAAAAAGTGTCATAAAAAACCCCACAGTAAAACAATAGTTTAGCAGAGTCTAACCTAAGATAGTTGTTAGGCTCTTTTTATATTTTGTATCAAACAATACAGTATTCTAGCTTGAAGTTTAGTTGTTTTGTGATTCTTAGTTGGTACTTCAAGTAATCACACGCGAATGTTCGAGCTTAATTGAAGAGTGTGTTTAAAGTTGCAAATTTTGTAGTATTCCTCACAAGTTCCTCAACTTTTCATTCTATAACAATCAATAGACAAAAGCTAGACTAAGAAGGAAAGTCGATGGAAGTTAAAAAGCGGATGCAAGTCAACTTTAGACTTGATCAAAATCTTTTATCTGCGATACAACATAAGTGTAAAGTCGATAATATTTCCCAAACTGACTTTATTATTCAAGCTTTGAAAAAAGCTTTGTATAGTGATATTTCTACACCAAATGAGTTCCAACAAGTTATATCATTTTTCTCTCTTCGTTTAGGTCTTGTGGAAAGTTGTCTAGCGGAAAACCTAGCAAAGCAAAAAAGTTTATTAGAAAAGCTAGCAAGCTTGGAGCAAAAGGAAGAAGTTACTTCAGATCTAGATTTTAAAACACTTCAAGACTATGTACTTGGCCAACTAGATTTGGATCAACAGACACCTAGCTACAAAGTTGCTAAAACAGCTCTCTCAACCTTTATTACGGAACTAGAGAAAGTTTCGCTCGATTCCAAAAGCGATAACTATCCTGCAAATTATTCAACAGAAAATCTTTCCATGAAATAGACTTATTGCAAAAGTCAAAAAACTTTCAATGGCATTCTGTAAATGTATACTTTCCCTAGCGTATTAAACGCAGTGTAGTGAAGAATATCATCACTCCTACTATTTGCCTTCGGCACTCAATATGACAAATTTAGGTCTTCTACAAGAGGTTTGACAAGGTTTACACTTTGGGGTAGCTTAGCTTTTTACTGTCATGCAGCTATGAGGAGGTCATCGTACTAGTTGTCCAGTAGATGTGGTTAGGTTCTTTTGAGCAGTTTTGTGTAAGATAGCAGCAATACTGAATTGCTCAAGCTACCTTGGTACTATAACTGTCTAATCACAGAAACTGTGGCACTGGTAAATTTATTGGAAATATGTTGTTTAATCAGAGAAAGAGCCGAAGCGTTGCAGCAATTTTAGCTTTTGCTGGCACCCTGACTATATCAGGATTACATAAGTTTTATTTGGGACAGCCACTATGGGGTCTATTATATGTTTTACTTTCTTGGACCCCGATTCCTAAGGTAGCTAGTGCTATTGAGGGAGTCTGGTACTTAGCCCAAGATGAAGAGACTTTTGAGCGTAATTTTAATCCGGGTAAAACATCTATAAGCAATATACAGGATGCTAGCAAACAAGTTGGGTCAATAGCCGACGCTATGCGTGAGTTAGATAGTCTTCGTCAAGATGGACTGATTTCTGAATATGAGTTTGAGCAAAAGCGCCGCCAGTTGCTAGACCAAATTTCTTGAACCACGCAACAATTATGAATTGGCTACCTTTGAATCCCAAGTTACAAAAACTTCGTTCCAAACTCCTCAATGACCCCTACTACCGACTACAGTCTGGAGAGGAAATTGCGATCGCAGTGGAACTGGGTATCCGCATTGATGCTAATCAAGCTACGGTAGATGATTGGCTACGCCTACCAGGGTTATCAATTCACCAAGCACGCTCACTTGTCGAGTTACAGCATTCAGGAGTGAGATTTTATTGCATAGAAGATGTTGCGGCTGCCTTAAACATATCAGTCCACAGGCTAGAACCACTTAAATCCATCCTGAGTTTTAGTTATTACGATGACGATACTCTAGATCATTTCAAGGCTAAAGTGAATCCCAATACGGCAACTGTTGAGAGTTTAGCTCAAGTACCGTTTATTGACTTATCTCTTGCACAAGTCGTAGTAGAAAATCGCTTGTCAGATGGACCTTACCGTAACTTGGCCGATTTTCAGCGGCGGCTAAATTTACCTGCTACTATGATCGCGCAGTTGATGTATTATCTAAAGTTTTGAGTGGGGTGTAGCATGCCAACAGACGTAGTGGAGACGTGGCGTGCTAAGTCTCTATTTTTTTAAATAGCACCGATGCGGTTGAAAGGCCAAAAGCGAAACACTGCTCGACCAATAATATTTTTTTGAGGCAAAAAACCCCAGTAACGGGAGTCGTTACTATCATTACGGTTATCTCCCATCACGAAAAATTCGCCTTGAGGGACTTTTACTGGTGGAAATGGCTGATTTGGTGGTTCAGCGATGTAATCTTCTTGCAAGGGTTTGCCGTTAAGGTATACTTTACCACCAGCAATCCTAATAATTTCTCCTGGCCTCCCAATAATGCGTTTGATAAAAGCTTGGTCTTTAGGATATCCTCGACGCTGTAGTTCTGGTGGTGGTTGAAAAACGATGATATCGCCAAACTCGGGTGGATGAAGAAGGTAGGAGATTTTTTCTACCACCAAGCGATCGCCTGTATGCAAAGTTGGCACCATTGAATCGGAAGGAATGTACCGAGGTTCAGCAACAAAAGTCCGGATGACAAGTGCCAAAACTAAGGCGATCGCAATCAAAATGAGATTTTCTTGCAAACCGCGCCACACTTGCGACGATGCAGCCGCTTGTTTGGCATCACTTTTTTCAGAAGTCATATAAGTTAAAAGCCAGCTTAAGAAATTAGACAAAAATCAAAGTTACTTTGATTATTGTATTGAAGTTTGGTGTTCTGCCATTTGTATAGTGAAATTCTGTGCATCTTACCTTACCCTGACACCAAGCTTTTCATCCCAATGAAGGGGTTTATCTGCTTTTTGTAAAGGAGATTCTGGAATTTGACCCACGGACACGCCATACTTCCAATCTTGCGGACAAATAGCAATATAACGTGCATAACCTCCCAAACCACCTTTAAATTTGGGATATCCAATCGCAACAAGTGCGCCTGTCTCAGGGACTTGATCAAGATTTGCAACGCCCTCTGCTTGGGTATATCCATTTTTCAACAACCAAGCTTCTCCCTCAAGGGTAGGGGTGCTATCTGTATCCAGTGCTTCATGCCCATGGAACAAAATCTTGCGCTGTAGGTGGAGGAACTTAAGAGCTTCCAGCTTTACCCCAGAAAATTTTGTTCTAGTAGCTAGCTCAGGGTTTGGCCATTCTTTAGACCAATCGGAGCGCACAAACACGACAGAGCCTTCCGGTATTTTACCGTGCCTTTTCTCCCAACCTTGAATATCTTGAACTGTGAGGTGATAATTGGGGTCACGAGCAACTTTGTCTTGAATTGGGATAACGACAAGGGGACGAACAGCAAAGGTTGCAGGTAATTCATCGATAGCTGGATAGTCAGGGTTCCAGTGTGCTGGCGGATCTAACTGGGTTCCTAGTTGATCGGTAGACAAGTCGTAGTGAGTGGCTTCAAAGCCATCTTCCTTGTAGGTGTAAGGCTTTCCTGTCTTTGGTTTAACTGTAGGGCCAAACTTGGGTGGGGCAAACCCTGACCATATGGGAATAGTAGGGGCGATCGCATGAGTGAGATCTACATACTTAGCTTTTTTCAATGATTGCTGATAAACTTGCCACAGAGGTGGCTCTGAGCGAGATTGAGCTACGTTATTAATAGATAGAAAAATAATGAGGCTAAACAGAGTTATCAAACATAAAAACCCAAATTTTTTCATCGCCACCCCTTTTTAACATCCCATATGACTTATCGATCATCTTACAACTTCTGTTGGGGGGATAAAGGGGACAAGGAGGACAAGGGGGATAGGGGGGACAAGGAAGAAAAAGCTGGTTCTTGAGTTCAGATAAGAGTTTCGATTCACCTGTTTTCTGAAATGAGTTAAGCTCTTAATTAGCCATTGTCTGAGCCTCTTGATAAATAATTTCCTGAAATTGAATCACATCTTTGGTGGGATCAGCATGGCTGACTTTAACCAACAAATGCTCACCTAACCTCACATCTCGTTTAACAAACATTGGTAACTGCAAACCTAAATCTTCCAGCATGATCAGTGCCAAATTGTTATCTTCTCGAAGCCACATGAGCACCGTAGCATGCCAAACATTATTAGGATGACGACGCAAATACTCTAAAGCCCAATACCTGTTTGTTTGCCGTTCTACCATCGTCACTTCTTGGGTGATAGTAGAGACAGAACTCATCACTTCTTTGAGTTGTTCTGCTGAGAAGGGGAGGACTTCACCACGTAGATGAGCTTTTAACTGGAAGTGCGTTAGCAAATCGCTATAGCGACGAATTGGAGAGGTTGCCTGAGTGTAAGTATTTAAACCCAAACCAGCATGACGCACAGGAGTGATGCTCATCTCACTCTTAGGCATACAGCGACGCATGGCACAAGCCCGGACAAATCCTGCAGGTAGCTGTAGCAGTTCCTCATTAGGAGGTAATTCTGGCTGTGGCTGACCACGAAAGGGAAGGGGAATGTTATGAGTTTGACCGTAGCGAGCAGCAACCTCCCCAGCTAGAATCATCATTTCTGCTACTAGTTGTCGAGATGAGGAGTCATCTAATACAGAGATGCTGATATTGTCGTCTTTGACTTTAATCATCGCCTCTGGCATGTTAATGCTGATTGCTCCTTGGGCATATCGCCATGCTTTTCGTCGTTCTGCCCATGTTGCGATCGCCTTAATTTCTGGTTCTGCCTCAACTCCTAGCTCTAAAACTTCATCAACATCTTCGTAAGTTAGGCGATACGTGGGTTTAATTACACTTGCGCGAATAGTGTAATCCTCTACAGCCCCAGTTTCTTCTAAAATGATTCCAAAACTTAGGGCACAGCACACATGCCCTTGCACCAGACTCATTGGCCCTGTGGCCAACACTTCTGGGAACATCGGAATCATACCTGTAGGCAAATAGACTGTACTACCCCGCTTTCTTGCTTCTAGATCTAATTCATCTTCTGGTAACAACCACCTTGTAGGATCAGCAATATGCACCCATAACCGCTCCCGCCCATCTGGGAGTAATTCCCAACTCAGACCATCATCTATTTCAGTAGTACTTTCATCATCTATTGTGTAAACTTTCAGGTTTGTCAGATCTAAACGGTCTGCATCTTGGTCTTTATGAGGGGAATTAAAACGCTGTTGCGCCACTTCTAATACCTTGCTAGGAAACTGAACAGGAATTGACGAACGACGCAGGAATAAGTTTTCATTTGGACTCCACAAACCCAAATCCACCAACAATTGAAAGGCTCCCTGAGGAGTTGCGGGACGTCCTAACATATTCATGGTTTCGAGGACTGGTGCTGGTGGAGGGTAAGCACGAGACAGGGTGTCATAACTCAATCCCACTCGCACGACATCAGCAAGCAATGTTCCATATTTTTCTATTGCTTCTAAACGATGGCGATCAGGACGTTGCCACTCTACCGCTTCACCTTTGAGTGCTTGCTCTACACGAGCTAAGAATTCCTGCTGTCCTCTAGCTTTTAGGGCTTCAACCTCCATCTGGTGTTTGCGTTCTGCCACCTGCGCTGTATTTCGAGGTTCGTAGGCATCCCCTTTTTGCTTGAAGTATATCTTGTCATCTGATAGCAAGCAATAAGCAGCGTAACACTGTGGTGGTTCTGATTCGGAAAACAGTAGACTCGCCATTTCCTTTGGGCTGACTGTTTCCCCACCCTCAACCAGCAATTCCCAAGCCACCTCCAAACTTGATGGGTCTAAATAGGGCTTTACTTCCTCGAGAAATTGCGGGATCTGCGAGGAGTTGTATGTTTGTCCGGTAACTGCGTAGGTGATTTGTCGTGGTGCGAGACTGTGGGATTGACCTCGTTCATCTACCGCAAACCAACGAGTTTTTCCATCTGGACGGTCTATGACACCCAGACGGCGATCGCTACCAATTCTGAATTCAACTAGCGTCCCCTTATCCACAAGCCTCGCAATTTTATTAGTAAACGGTTTACTAAGAGTTAGGAGTTAGGAATAGGGAGTAGGGAGTAGGGGGTAGGGAGTAGTGAATAGGTCATTATTTAGAGTATTCTCCTTGTCTCACTTCCCTGGTCTTCCTTGTCTCCCTTGTCCTCCTTCCCTTCTCTCCCGATCCTCTTCACTCTTTTTATCCTTCTGCATTAATAAATGGCAACAAGGCCAAGATTCGAGAGCGCTTAATTGCCAATGTCAACTCTCGTTGTTGCTGTGCTGTCAGGCCAGTAATCCTGCGTGGCAGAATCTTACCTCGTTCAGTGATGAACTTACGTAATAAATCTACATCTTTATAATCTATCGGCTCTCCTGGCTTTATTGGAGATAGGCGACGACGGTAATAGCTCATTTTTACTTGATTTCCTTATGAACGATATGTTTGTTGCAATGAGGACAGAACTTTTTCAGTTCTAGCCTGTTAGTGGTATTACGACGATTTTTAGTGGTAGTGTAGCGCGAAACACCAGGAGATCGCTTATCTGAATTAGTGCGACACTCTGTACATTCTAGTGTCACTACAATGCGTACGCCTTTACTCTTAGCCATAATCTTACAAACCGTAAAGCCCGAAGAGAATTAACACAATCACTCATTATCGCATATTACGTCGCACTTTTTCAACTAATCGTTTGACTTTAATATCTAACGAATAGCCTCGACGCGACGAAACTATCATAGTCTGAGCATAGCGATCATGCAAAGCTTGCTGCAGCTGAGTATCTGAAAAAGCCGAACCACAGTCTATTGCTAAGGGAATCACTAGTAGTATAGCAGTAGGGTTATGTATAATATTGCTCAAGGCAATAGAAACCAAAAGTGCTTCCAAGCCGACTATTCCTTCTCTCTTTAGAAATGCTTGTAAATCAGGAACTTTGCCTCGATGAATATCAAGTAACTTGATATCAAATGCCCAACGTCCTAAACTCTGTCCCTGATTGTTATAAGGTACTAATACCCGTAAAATCACCCAACCAATAACAAAAACCAATATCTCAACAAATTGAATACCAAGTTGGCTGCTTCCTAATGTAGAACTAACCAGCCAAATAATTAGAAAATCCAGCCCCAAAGCCATTCCTCGTCGCCCAAAATGAACTCTGGGATAATGTTTTGGTGGAATTCGTTCAATAGTCATAATCAGTATAAGGATTTTTATAATTCGCTCATGTTCTGTACGCAGTTCATTATGTTTAGGTAGAGTTTAGCTTACACCCTCACCCTTAATCTAATTCCTATGCTGTCAGTTAGTGAAGCAGAAGCAATTATTTTAAATTTGGTACAACCATTGGATCAAAAACAAGATACAGAGGTTGTAAATTTGTTAGCAGCCAGTAGTCGAATTCTCGCTTCCCCCGTCACAAGTCGAATGGATTTTCCTCATTGGGATAATTCAGCAATGGATGGCTACGCAGTACGTTATGAAGACGTGAAAAATTGTAGTGCAGAGAATCCAGCAGTTTTGGACATTGTTGAAGAGATTCCAGCAGGCTACCAACCCCAATCTACGATTCAAAAAGGTCAAGCTGCAAGGATTTTAACGGGTGCTGTGATGCCAGAGGGTGCAGATACAGTCGTTATGCAAGAACTGACAAGGCGGGAAGACAACCGTGTTTTGATTATTGCAGCATCTAAACCTCAAGAATTCGTTAGACACCGTGCATCTTACTACCAAGCAGGTACACAACTGCTACCTAAAGGGATGATTTTGAATGCTCCAGAAATTGCGGTTTTAGCTGCTGCTCAATCCACATCACTACCCGTATTCCGTAAACCGATTGTAGCAATTTTATCCACTGGGAATGAATTGGTAACACCTGATAAACCATTACAACCAGGACAAATTGTAGATTCAAATCAGTATGCATTAGCAGTTTTGGTGAAGCAGAGTGGAGCAGAGCCGCTCATGTTAGGAATTGTGAAAGATGAACCAATTGCCCTTGAGCAGGCTATTAGCTACGCCATAGCCCATGCTGATATCATTCTCTCTTCTGGAGGTGTTTCAGTAGGGAATTATGATTATGTTGAGCAAGTTCTTGAGCTGTTGGGAGGCAAAATTCACATTCACAGTGTTGCCATGAAACCGGGTAAACCCCTCACCGTGGCCACATTTTCATCTCCCCATCACTCCCTATACTTCGGTTTACCAGGAAACCCTGTTGCGGCTTTAGTCACTTTTTGGCGGTTTGTACAACCAGCAATCAAAAAGCTTTCTGGATTGGCTGAAGGTTGGGAGCCAAGGTTTGTTAAGGCGCGATCGCTTCATGAACTGCGAGCAGATGGCAAGCGTGAAACTTATTTTTGGGGTCAAATATCCTTAAATCAGGAGGGAGATTACGAATTTCAGCTAGCTGGTGGCAATCACAGTTCGGGCAATTTGATTAATTTAGCTCGAACCAATAGCTTAGCTGTTCTATCAGTGGGTCAAACATTAGTTCCTGTTGGAGAACAGGTAAAAGTTTTAATTCATAATTGAACTACTGAGTTCCGAATTCCCTTGCTTTTTGACTTTCGAGAACTTCTGTGGCTTTCTTCACAGACAGTGGTCGGTGAAACAAAAAACCTTGTACATCCTCACAGTTAATAGACTTCAAAAACTCTAGTTCCTCTGGTTTCTCCACCCCTTCAGCAGTCAGCTTTAATCCTAAGCTTTGTCCTAAGCTAACGATCGCTGTGACAATATGAGCCACTTTGGCATTAGTCGTCAAATCTTTGATAAAAGAGCGATCAATTTTTAAATTATGAAGCGGTAAGAATTGCAGGCGTGATAGGGAAGAATGACCTGTGCCAAAGTCATCAATTGAGAGGTGAACACCCATTTGCTCGAGCTGCTGCAGTACAGATTGAGTGTAGTCGAGATCTTCAATTGCCGTTGTTTCCGTAATTTCTAACTCTAAATAATGCGGCTCTAACCCTGTTTGTTGTATAACTCTAGCCACCATATCCACCAACTTTGGTTGACGGAACTGCTTAGGAGAGAGATTAACAGCAACAGTCAAAGCAGGTAATCCAGCGTCTTGCCAAGCCTTATTCTGACGACATGCTGTCAGCAGAACCCATTCTCCAATGGGGATAATCAATCCACTTTCTTCAGCAAGAGAAATAAAGATATTAGGAGCAACTAGTCCCATTTCCGGATGCTGCCAACGTAGCAGAGCTTCCATCCCAGTGATTTTCCCACTGACAATATTGATTTGAGGCTGGTAGTAAACTATCAATTCTTCCCGCTCTAAAGCATGATGTAAGCTTTTTTCTAGAGCCAAGAGTTCGGGAGCCTTAGCGCTCAAGGCTGGCGTATAAAACTGATAGTTGTTCCTTCCCTTATCTTTGGCGTGATACAGAGCAGCATCTGCATGTTGAACTAGGGTTTCAGCATCATAGCTGTCTTGATCAAACAAAGCAATTCCCAGGCTGGTGCTGATGTAAAGTTCATGTTCTTCTAACTGAAAGACCTCTTCTGTGGTTTTGAGAACTCTTCGGGCTATCTGAGTCACCTCGTCTACATGATTCACTTGGGACAGTAAGATAATGAATTCATCACCTCCCCAACGAGCAACGGTATCTCCAAATCTCAGAGAATTTTTCAATCGTTGCGCAACACTTTGTAACAATTTATCTCCGACCGTATGTCCAAGAGTGTCATTAATGGTCTTAAACCGATCTAAGTCGAGAAACATAACAGCTAACTTTTTCCCACTTTCGGCGACTTTGTGTAGAGATTTGGTAAGGATCTTGTTAAAGAGTAGACGATTGGGCAGCCCGGTGAGCAAGTCATGGAGAGCTTGGTAGCGAATTTTTTCTTCTACCCGATGACGCTGTCGGGCTCCACTTATACTAGCTGCCATGGTTAAAAGGATAGATTCTTCATGCTTTGACCATTTTCTCTCTTTTGAAGAGTCTGCTAAGCCTAGATAACCCCAGAGGTCATTATTTAGTCGTAGAGGTACTAAAAGAAGTGCTTGAATACTGTCTTGGGAAAGAAGTTCTTGTTCAGCAGGTGAAAATTCTCGGGTGAGACCACTCACGAACTGTCCTGTAGAAAGTACAGTATACCAATGAGCTAGCCCAGAAATTGTATAAGGTAGATTTTGCCAATGAGGACGTGACGGTTGACACTCAAGGTGAGCCCATTCAGCCCGCATGCTTACAGCCTTTTCTCGTGTTGTCGGATGAAGATGATTCTCGAAAAGGTAGACATGATCTACCTTGGTTGCTTCACCTAACACAGCAAGGGCTTTGTGAATAGCTGTCTTATAGTTCATCTCCACCAATAAATAATTGGTGGCTTCAGCAACCGCTTTTAACAAGCGATCGCGTTGGCGTAGTTCTGCTTCAGCTTGCTTTTGCTGTGTAATATCCTTAATAACAAAGGTTCTAATTAAGTCACTTGTAGGAAGATAGTGAACTGACTGTTCAAAGATTTCTGCACCAACTTGCACCTCCCTCACAAAAGAACTTCCTTCTCGATTCTGAACTTCCGTATAAAGCCCTGCTAGAATTGGGTGTTCCTTTCCGGATTGTCTGATTTCAGGGAATTTTATAGTAGCTGCAGGATTGAGATAAGTGATCTGTCCTTCCAAATCTATTTCAATAATTGGATTAGGATTGATTTCAGGAAATGATGCTAAGCGAGCTAAGGCAACATCATGAGCGCCTTCAAAAGTGGAATCGAGGACTGCTAGAGTTTCAAAGGGGTTTGCAGGATGAGCTTGATCTGATAGGAAGCCAGACAGATCCTCAACTTCAGAAGATTTAAAAAATGTCTGTTCTGAAAGGTTAGAGAAAGCATAGTATTTGGCATACGCTTGTTTATTGCCGAACTCAATGATATCTCCATGTTTAAGATTATGAGAGAAGCATTTAGTGCCATTAATAAATAAGCCGTTAGTACTCCTTTTCCCCTTAAAACTGCCATCAATAATTTGGAAGCCATACTGAGCCGTTTCTGGAACAGTTACCCGCAATAAAATTGCATGTTGTCTTGATACTGAGCGCGAACAGAGAACGATCATATTTCTAGGGTCCCGCCCTAGAGAATAAGTAGCTTCTTGCAGAGGGATAGTTCGTTGCCCTTGCAGATCTTGGACATACAATAAGTGGCGTATTTTTTCCCGCTCATTTCCTACCATTGTCAACTATTTCGTTGAAACTTTAACTCTTCAGTCACTATCTTGCAATCTTTTGCTTTCTTAAAGAATAAGATTAAAACGCTACTATTATGAATAGTATATTTGCGTAACTTTTCATCTAGAGATGATAAAGTCGAGAATACTATAGCCATCCTAAATAATTTATAAACAGTTCTGTTCTCTGTTACCCGTTAAGGTGTTTCCTACCCTTACAAGGCGTTTGTAACTCAAGACTGCTATATATATCGAATTCTTAATTATAAAAAGCACAGGATAGTAATAGATGGCAATCCTTCTATAAAAATATCTTGAGGTTATATATGATTTCAATGGGGAAAATAATGTCAAAAATTTACTTCTACAAGTGGAACGCTAGGCTTATTTTTTTGCAAGATCTCCGTCACTTATTACGATTGATCCAAATACCTCTAAGCCCTGCAGCTTTAGCTCCTTGATAATCATCAGTAATGCTATCGCCAATGTGCCATGCTGCTTCAGGTGGACAGTCATGTTTTTCTAAGGCAACAGCAAAAATCTTTGGATCGGGTTTAGCTGCACCAGCCTGAGTGCAAATGGTGATTGACTCAAAAAAATCTCTCAGTTCCAGAGCCTGTAACACTGAATAGATACGGGAATCGAAGTTAGACAACACCCCTAGTTCAATTCCTAATTGCCGCCACTTCTCTAAAGATGAGACGACATCCGGATACACAAACCATGGTTCGGCAGTACCAAAGTGAATGTAGACTTCACTAAAAAAAGCCGAAAAGTCGGAAAATTTCTGGAGAGCACCTGCTTGTTCAAAAGTCTTAACAACGATGCCAAGCCACCAGTCAAACTCTAACTGGGGTATATCTTGCGGTTCTGCATGCCTAAAGATAGGTGGTGGTGCTGCCTTAAAGCTTTGGATAAAAGTTTTATCCAAAATTTCAGCAGAAATCTCAACACCAAACTCCTGCGCTATCTGACTATAAACTGCACCCACACTGCCTTTAACGCCGAAGAGTGTACCAACAGCATCTAAAAAAATAACTTTCGGTCGTTCCATCGATTTGGAGTTGTCTTGGCATGACCAATTCTACCAGATCATGACCTTAATTATAGACGGCAACACCTATTTGGGTAAAGCAGCCATCACGATAATATGTCTGCAATTGCAGGGTTTTCTAACGAGCTTGGCTTCTGGCATGACTGAATTTGGGCATAAATCTTGTCTATAAAGATTTTTGTAGTTCACAAACCAAATCATTGGAGAGACGTAACATTGCTACGTCTCTACATACCCTTAAACTTCCTGCGCAGTAATTTGCTGTTGCTCTTGTTTTTTATGTAATCCTGCATATAGTCGATTCAGCGCATTCACGTAAGCTTGTGCTGACGCTACGATGATATCTGTGTTTGCCGCATGACCAGAGAACACTCTACCTTCATAACGCAGACGAATAGTGACCTCACCAATAGCATCAATACCCGCTGTTACTGACTGCACAGAAAATTCTATCAACTGATTTGGTACATTCACGACTCGGTTGATAGCTTTGTAAACCGCATCCACTGGTCCTGTACCGATCGCCGCATCAGTTAGTTCTTCTCCTTCTGGAGTCCGCAGAGTGACTGTAGCTGTAGGACGGGCGCGATCGCCACTGGAAACTTGTACTAACTCTAGTCGGAACAAATCCGGAGCTTGTTGGATTTCATCATTAATGAGTGCTTCCAAATCCCAATCAGAAATCTCTTTCTTTTTATCAGCGACCTCTTTGAACCTGATAAATGCTTTATTTAACTCAGTTTCCGACAATTCATAACCTAATTCCCGTAAACGAGTACGGAAAGCATTTCTGCCTGAATGTTTGCCCAAAACAATTTGATTTTCCGTCAATCCAACAACTTGGGCATCCATGATTTCATAAGTAAGCTTATTTTTCAGGACACCATCTTGGTGGATACCAGACTCATGAGCAAAGGCATTGGCCCCAACAATTGCCTTATTGGGTTGCACCAACATTCCTGTCAAATTAGAAACTAAACGTGAAGTTTTATAAATTTGCCTGGTATCAATGTTGGTCAAAGGCTCTTCTGAATCAGCTGGGTATCCCAAGAAAGGGTTAAAATATTGCCGTCGCACGTACAAAGCCATCACCAATTCTTCTAGTGCTGCATTTCCGGCTCGCTCACCAATCCCATTAATGGTGCATTCTAACTGTCGTGCACCATTTTTCACAGCCTCTAGGAAGTTGGCAACAGCCAAACCCAAATCGTTATGTCCGTGAACGGAAATAATTGCTTTGTCAATATTGGGTACGTTTTCCTTTATGCCTTTGATGAGTGCCCCAAATTCGCTAGGTGTGGTGTAACCAACAGTATCAGGAATATTCACTGTTGTTGCACCTGCTCTGATGACTCGCTCTAACACTTGATAAAGAAATTCTGGATCTGAGCGTCCGGCATCTTCAGGAGAAAATTCCACATCATTCACGAAGCTTTTTGCATAAGCTACCATCTCTTCAGCAATAGCTAGCACTTCTGATTTTGTTTTTTTAAGTTTGTACTTCAGATGAATATCACTTGTGGCAATAAAAGTATGAATTCTTCCTTTGACAGCTGGTTTGATTGCTTCAGCTGATGCTTTAATATCATCCTGACGCGCTCTTGCCAAACTACAAATTATTGGACCATCTTCTGTTCCTACAATTTGAGCAATTCTGCTAACTGCATCAAAATCTCCAGGACTAGCAAAGGCGAAACCTGCTTCTATGACATCCACTCCAAGACGTGCTAATTGCTTAGCGATCGCTAGCTTTTCATCTATATTCAGAGTTGCACCTGGGCACTGCTCACCATCTCTGAGTGTGGTGTCAAAAATAATGATCTTCTCTGCTTTAGTATTCATTTCCCCTTCGTTGTTTAATTTGGAATTTTCTCTTAAAATACTCTTCATTTTATTTTTTTTGTTTTTACCCTTGCCAATAATAATTAATAAGGCTATTAACCTTCTGTTTTCTCTATTTGGTCACGTATATCATTCAAATCTATATATCTATCCGTAGCATTACGTAATTCCCGAGCTATCATTCCTTCTGTTGATACTACTGTAATATGAGTATTTTTAGATCTTAATAATTCGATAGCTCTTTCAAAGTCTCCATCTCCACTAAATAAAACTACTCTGTCATATTGATCTACTGTATTAAACATATCTACGACAATTTCTATATCTAAATTCGCTTTTTGTGAATAACGACCGGAGGAATCATCATAATATTCTTTGAGTATTTTAGTTCTAACTGTATATCCTAAACTAATTAAAGCATCTCTAAAACCTCGTTGATCTTGTGGGTCTTTTAAACCTGTGTACCAGAATGCATTGATTAAAGTAGTTTCTGACTGCTCGTTTCTAAAATACTCTAAGACGCGTCGTGGATCAAAAAACCATCCATTTTTTTGTTGAGCATAGAACATATTGTTTCCGTCTACAAAAATAGACAGACGATTCATCGGAGAACCCATAGAAAATGACACCTAATATATAGAAAAGAATTTAGAGTGAACAATAGATTATAGCAATTATAAAATAATAAATTTGCTAATATCTATGAAAATATTGTCATATATAGCTTTATAGAACCTCTCTTACAACAATAAATTGGTTTAAACATTGCTGTTAAGCTTATCAGGTAATAACCTTTTTTCACTTTCAGCGCAGTCATCAGCATACCGTAATCAAAATCTACCAATAAAATTGACTGAGTAACAGCATTCTTATCTGTATATCAGTTAAGTTTACTCCTAAAGAGGTATGTAATAGACTTTGGCTACAGTGTAGGGGTTTGACTGCCTTTGTGCTCAAAGGTAAAGATGGTGGTAATGACTCCCCATGAACTGCTTTCTTAAAAGAACTCAGCTTGGAAGATCTTTAGTAAGGAGACAAGAAGCTGCCTAACAGAAGTTTTGAGGGTACTGAATTCCTCAAACTTATCTGTTGAGACGGAGACATTGTGCATTTTACTTTCTACTCAAAAGAAAATAAACTAGAAGGGGCTTTGTGGCAAGGTGTTGTATCCGCCCTAGATCCTTGGCTAGCAAATTTAAGCAATTTTAATGAAACTCTATAGATTGAAAGGCAAATGTTACACAAATCTACAAAATACCCATACACTCTAACAAGAAGTTCTTAAACGTCAAACCCCGCTTCCCATTAGATAGGGAACAATGTAACAATCATGGCAGAATATCACCACAACTGATGTATCCATGGAATAATAACTTTTAGGAGCCAGGCCAGACAATAAAAAGTGTTGTCTGATCGAGAAGTCTCCCTCTGTCAAGGGTGCGCTACAGAAACCAAGTATCTAGAAAACAGCAGCAATGACGCAAGTTTTGTGAATAATAGAGGATGCCTCACACGAGGTATAAGATTCTCATATAAGTTAAGTCAGAGATTACAGTTATTACACAAACTTAAAGGAGCTAGGAAATCTCTATCCATGGAGGGATGGAGAATAAGTGTCAATAATGGTCATTTTTGATGATTCTATCCATTAAGGATAAGAATTTAATTTTAAAGAGTTATCTATCAGTCCCATAGCAGCTCATTTTGTGTCTCCTAACTTCCGAATAGCAGTTTTTTTGTTTTGACTCCTTGTTAATTAATATTTGTAAATAAAATCGTTATCCATAAAAGCAACATGGCTAAAGAACCTACATCTACATTAACTAAAAAATATCCCTCTGCTACCAATCGACAGTTAAATAAAACGACAAAACTAATTACGACAGGGTTGGCACGGTTCCCAAAGCTAATGGGTCGCTTAGGTCATTTGCTTAATGTTAGTTCGGTAATAGGAGCAGCACTGTTAGCAGCTTCTAGTTCGAATTTTGCTCAGTTGATGGAAGGTCAAGCACAAACATTGTTTTATGTACTAAGAGGACCGTTAGCCCCAAGCAAAGACATAGTTATTTTAGCAATTGACGATCAGTCTATATCATTACCTGCACAATACTATAAAACAAATCCCCAACAGTATTCCTATTGGGAACCATTAAAAGCGTTTCCCTTTAAACGGGAAGCATATGCTCAAGTTGCTGAAAAGTTGATTCAAGCTGGAGCGAGGTCTGTAGCGTTAGATATAGTTTTTGACACACCCAGCAGTTATGGTGAAGAAGATGATGCAAAGTTGCAACAGTTTTTGCAGCGTTATGGAAATCAAGTGACTTTAGCTGCAGATTATGAAAATTCTGAAACAGTCCAGGGTAGCTTAATACAACTTAAAGAGCCACAGGAGATGTTTCGTACTGGATCTGTATCAATTGGCTCAGTTAATTTTCCCATAGAAGTAGATGGTAAAATCCATAAATTGGCGAGTGAGTTTCCTAAGTTATTAGGTGATGTTCTGACAGAGAAAATACCCTCCTTTGATGAAGCAGTTCTGAATGCCGCTCAAGTCAGTTATCCCAAACCTAAAGGTAGTCAAATTTATTTTGAAGGACCTGCAGGTACGTTTGAAACTATTCCCTTCTGGTATGTACTTGACCCACAAAATTGGGATACTTCTTTGCAACAAGGACGGGTTTTTCAAAATAAAATCGTGCTGATTGGTGCAACATCATTGCTAGCAAATGATTATCATCCAGTAGCTGCTGCCAAAAGCTGGTTGTTTCCTGAGGAAATGGCAGGAGTTGAAATTCACGCTAATGCGATCGCGACTTTAATGGCTGGTAGAGCGCTGCGTACAGCAGTTTCTACACCTGCGAGTAACGGTTTGTTTGTGCTTGGTTTAGTGAGTGGATGCGCAGTTTTTATTGCCAGAAAAAAGCGAGGGATGACTAGATTGTTTTTCAGCCTTGCCCTCGCCACGTCTTGGGGGGGAATAAGCTATGTGTTCTTTGTTTATAGTCAGTTAATTTTTCCAACTGCTATTCCGATGGTAGCACTCACTATCATTGGGCTCTGCTATTTGGGAACTGAAGTCACTAGAGAAATTTTACGCAAAAGCCAATTATTAGATATTTTTCAAAAATATTCATCTCACCATGTTGTCCGAGAGATTCTCAGTCAACAAGATGACCTCAAAGATCTACTCCAACAAAGGGAAATAGCAATATCAGGAAAAGTTCTTGATGGACGTTACAAGATTGTCAAAGTTCTTGGCTCCGGTGGATTTAGTGAAACTTATATTGCTGAAGATACCAGACTTCCTGGAAAGGCTCAATGTGTTGTCAAGCAGCTAAAACCGACTTATAACAAACCAGATCAGTTAATAATTGCTAGACGTTTATTTACTTCAGAAGCTCAAACTCTGCAAAAATTAGGCACACACAACCAAATTCCTCAACTTTTAGCTTATTTTGAAGAAGAAGAGGAATTTTATTTAGTTCAAGAGTATATAGCAGGTCATGCCCTGAGTGATGAGCTAACAACAGGCAACCCCATTAGTGAAAGTCAAGTTATTGAAATTTTACAGGACTTATTAGAAACCTTAGCTTTTGTACATCAAAACGGTGTGATTCATCGAGATATTAAACCTAGTAATATTATCCGGCGAGCCTCAGACAACAAATTGGTACTGATCGATTTTGGTGCTGTTAAAGAAGTTACGACACAAATACTAGATAATCAAGAGCAAACTGCTTTTACTATTGGCATTGGGACTAAGGGTTATGCACCAAGCGAACAATGTTTTGGGCGTCCACAATATAGCAGTGACATATATGCAGTTGGGATGATTGGCATCAAAGCTTTAACTGGCATGGCTCCCCATGAAATAGAAAGGGATGCAAATGGAGAATTAAAATGGGTTGACAAGGCAGAAGTCAGTAATGCTCTGGCCAGAATTCTTAGCAAAATGGTGCTGGAAAACTTTCAACAGAGATATCAATCTGCATCAGAGGCTTTGAAGGCACTTCAAGTGCTGGTCTCTTCTGGCAACAGAGAGCCGTTACCTACAACAGATCATTTACCAATGCCTACTATACAGTTAGATGGTGATTTAAACTCTCCCACTACACCTTGGACAGGAGTATCTGAAGAAACTCCACAAGATCGTCATGGTATTCAACGCAAGGACAAACATTAGACCTTCCAATTCGTCACAACTTGTTCAACCGACATAGCACAGGTGCAATGATTGGTCATCAGGTTGGTCTGGGATGACCTGCACTTCCTCCACTCCCACCAGGAGGTATTGGGGTTGTGTGTGTTCCTCCTCCAGGTCCACTAGAAGGATTCCCTGAGCTATTAGGTGGTTGAGAGGGAGTTGCAGGAGTGGTTGGTGTTGTAATAGTTGTTGGTGGTTGAGAGGGAGTTGCAGGAGTGGTTGGTGTTGTACTAGTTGTTGGTGGTGGTGAGGTAGTTGCCGGAGTGGTTGGTGTTGTACTAGTTGTTGGTGGTGGTGAGGTAGTTGCCGGAGTGGTTGGTGTTGTACTAGTTGTTGGTGGTGGTGAGGTAGTTGCCGGAGTAGGTGAGG
>JAJPJF010000375.1 GCA_021324415.1 Nostocales cyanobacterium Centralia_MAG_434 | reverse complement strand
CAGTCCATGCTCTCACAACGAAGGATCGTGTTTTCCTGCTGAAAAAAAAGACACAAAAACTGTATGAACTTTTTTCAGCCATTTTCTCACAAAGTTAACACCCTAGGCAGAGGGGCACCAGGAGCAGGGGAACAGAGGAGCAACTGGCGTGGTCTCTCCAAGAGGCGCAAATGACGTGGTCTCCCCCAGGAGCAACTGCCGTCGAGCAGAGGGGAGATAAGGAAGGCAAGGGAAGGGAGAAAGGTGGTTACTGCATTTTCAACAACTGGAGTTTAACCCGAGTTTTACACTTTCTTTATTTATTGTCTAGCTATAAATGCTGTTGCATGGAGATTGACGATGAGTCTTGCTACTGTTAAGGCAGCGCGTTGTGACATTAAGCTTGCTATTAATCGAATGGTACAAGCTAAAGGCAGGATTGTGAACAGGTCAGATCAACTAGGTATAGGGGATGTGGTCAAAGGCATTTATCTACCTTTTATGGATAACAATAAGCGATCACCACCCTATTGAAGAACGCAATTGGCCTGAACTCAAAACTACGTCACTTCCACGTCAGTTGTTTCAAGGGAGGCAGTTCCTTCTGAGTTGGCAGGTTACTCTTCAGTTACGCTGCGTAAACACCTGTTCCCTTGACATAAAGGTTGCGACAGCAAACATACAACATCCAGCATGGTTGCCGTATATTTCAGACAATTACGATTAATTATTAACTTACTTGATTCAGAAATAAATTCCTAGCTTTTTCCCAATTTCGTGCTTTCTGAAGTTGCTCAGTGGTTAAATTTTTCACCATGTCCAGGTTGACATTGTCTAAGTTAACACCAATTATGTTGGTATCTTGCAAATTGGCACCAGTCAAATTAGCATCTTGCAGATTGCTATCCTCTAGGTCGGCACGACTCAGTTTGACAAAACTCAGATTGGCATCACTCAGTTTAGCCTGCCGTAGATCAGCATCCCTGAGATCAGCGCCACTTAGGTTAGTACCACTTAGGTTAGTACCACTTAGGTTAGTACCACTTAGGTTAGTACCACTTAGGTTAGTACCGCTTAGGTTAGCTCCGGTTAAGTCAGCACCATTTAGGATGGCATTTTCTAAGATTATTCCCTGGAGATCGGCATCCCTGAGATTAACACCACTGAGATTAGCCCCTCGTAGGTCACTACCTCTGAGGTTGACACGTCTAAGATAAGCACCACTAAGATTCGCATCTTCTAGATCGGCATCTTCTAAATCAGCATCTTCTAGATCGGCGACAATCAAGTTGGCAACAATCAGATTAGCACCACTTAGGTTAGCACCACTTAAGTTAGCACGATTCAGGTTAGCAACAATCAAGTTTGCATGACTCAGGTTAGCTCGACTCAGATTGGCTCGACTCAGATTGGTGTTACTTAAATTGGCGACACTCAGATTAGCACCACTTAAATTAGTTCTAAACAGCTTCACACCAAATAGGTTGGCATGACTTAGGTCTGCGCCACTAAGGTCTAAACCACTCAGGTTAATACCCCGCAAGTCTGCATCTTTCAAGTTACCTGGATTTGGATTGCCATCACTAACTTCCTTGGAGAAGTTCCGTTCCTTATGTTTTAGATTTTCAAGTGTTGTGAAGATAAAATTCATTGCAATAATATTCAACATGGCACAACATCCTCTCTAGCAAGGAAAAGACATTTTTTGATTTATTATCCCAATTGTTCAGATGCATATCTGAAAATCAAGCAAACTTCATCAACCATATCTAACGATAAGCCCTTCTTAAGCACTTCCGTGCTTGAGAAGGTGTACTCGGTTTTCGTCGCGGCAGCTTCGGGAATTGCAGTTGCTGAGAGAGCTGGCTAAATCTCCTCAGTGTTGCCTCATTCCTGTTTTGTCTACGCCCATAACAATTATATGAATATTCCTCTTCCCTAGTTCCTACTCTCCACTTTCTATTTTTAAAATAGAAGACAAGAGATTTTCGTTTCTTTGATTTACAATCGGTGGAGTAACTGCTTGTTGATTGCATTCTTTGAAACGCTTAGTAAATTAAGCGTTTCAAAAAGTCGTATTTCTTTCAGCAATAGCTTGTGGCGAGGCCACTAGTTAGAAACTCACATTTTGTATCTAAACTTCGTCCATTTTGAAAACTGGGGTAGTGGGGGCCGGAAATTCTGCTACTAACAGATAGAAGCACAATGCTTCCACTACTTTTAAAAAGTATAATTCTCAAAATAGATGTAGTTTAACTAGTTTGACATCCGCTTCTTAACTTGAAGTTAGGAAATTTCAGATTAACTCTTGAAACGGTATGAGATCATTTAACTCTATCTATCATGCCTTTTTCTATTAGCTCTAGTCTGATTACAAGATAATGGGTCAAAATAACTCTAGGTCTGGATTATTCATTCATCATCTGTCTACTCATAACAAAATGCGCCCGACTTTTCCAGACTTTACTTCCGAACTTATCCGACTGAAAGATTACCAAGGTAATGCAATCATCTATTTTTAGCACCGTAGCAACTTTTACAAATATAATCGACGACACTACATTATTACATTGTTGTTGAGAAGTATATTGTTGTTGAGGAGTATTTTATGCTTGCTGAGATGAATAGATTTGAGAGAAATTCCTCAGATGAAGCTGGCCAAACCTTTGAGCTGGTTGAGCAAGTCATTTCTCGCAAGAGAGGTAAACCTCTGAACAACCTACAAAGAGCCATCTTGAAAGGAGCATGGCAAGATCAGACCTACGAAGATATTGCCGAGATGACTCACTGTTCTGAGGGGCATATCAAGGATGTGGCTGCCGATTTGTGGAAGCAATTGTCAGATGGATTAGGAGAAAGAGTCGGAAAAAAGAATTGGAAGGCGATAATGGAGCGACTAGCGCAAGCCCCAGAAGTCTCACTGCCCCAACAGAGCCAGGAGGATGAGGAAGTGCAGTCCGAAAAACGCAAATATTGGAACCGAGTTCCAGACGTTTCGGAATTCTATGGATGCGAAGAAGAACTAGCCACGCTCGAACAATGGATTGTGCATGATGGATGCCGCCTAGTGGTGCTTTTAGGCATGGGTGGAATCGGCAAAACAACTCTAGCAGCAAAGTTAAGTGAGCAAGTACAAGACGAATTTGAGTACCTCTTTTGGCTCAGTCTGCGCAATGCTCCTCCAATTGAAGAGATGTTAAGTGATCTGATTCAATTTCTCACTGGACAACATCAAAACGATTTGCCCGCTCATTTAGATGACAGGATATGGTTACTAATAGAGTCATTACGCACTTTCCGCTGTTTGATAATTCTGGACAGTGTGGAGTCAATTTTGCAAAGTGGCGAGCATATAGGTCGTTATCAAGAAGAATATCAAGGGTATGGACAGCTTTTCAAATGTGTGGCTAAGACTGCTCATCAAAGCTGCTTACTGCTGATTTCTCGTGAGAAACCCATAGGATTTACTGCTCAAGAGGGAGAAACTTTACCAGTGCGCTCTTTCCAACTAAAGGGAATGCAGTTGGCCGCTGCGCGAGAAATGTTAAGAGTCAAAAATTCATTAGTTGGAAATGAGAGTGAATGGAAGAGCTTAATTGAATATTATGCAGGCAATCCTCTTGCTCTAAAAATAGTGGCAGCAGGGATTCAAGAGTTGTTTGATGGCAGTCTGTCAGAATTTTTAGTAATGATTGATCAAAGAAGGTTAATTTTTGATGAGCTTTGCGATTTATTAGATCAACAATTTAATCGTTTGTCAGATTTAGAAAAAGAGGTGATGTATAGGCTAGCAATTAAGCAAGAACCAATTAGCATTACAGAATTACAAGCGAATTTTTTATTTCCTGGGTTACAACCTAAATTACCAGATGCTTTAAGATCTCTCTTACAAAGGTCACTAATTGAGAAGACAGTTACGGGTTTTACCCAGCAGCCAATGATTAAAGAGTATGTACTTAATCAAATAAGCATAGGATTTTATAAGTCGGGTCATGCTTTTAGATAATAAGTCTAGTATTGTTTTTTTAAAACTTGATCTAATTACTATAAATTTGGCTTAGTACCTATCAAACTGACTGCTCTTGCAATGATAATAACATTGATAACGAGAGCGATCACTGATTGTATCATTGTTAGAATTCTCCCTTTTTTTGTCAAGTACTCAGCATTTGATTGTGAAAATGAAATGCTTGTATTAAAAGCTAAGAACAAATAATCAAAAAAAGTTGGTAACCAATTCTGGTAACGTGATAAACCAGAACTCGTGGGAGAAAATAAAAAATTAATTTCTGCGGTTTTGTCCTGAAGGAACATCTTTTGATTTTCTTGATCAATGAGCCAATAGTAATTAGCAAAAATCAATACATTTATCAACCATGTTAAACAACCAGTTACTAAATAATTTAATGCATTTGCTGTTGGATTCCAAAGACCAACTATGAGAAATAGAATCGCTAAAACAAACTTAAAATTGAGCCATATTAAATATATATAAAAATATTTTTTCAAAATCTTCTTTTGTTTAAACAACCATAGAAATAAAGCCAAGCTTATAATCATAATATAAATTCTAAAACTTCCAGCGAATAGATCATAGAATAACATTAATTCTTTTCTTTCCAAAGAAAGACTAAAATGATATTCTAAACTTACCAAAAAATTTATAAAACTTTTTGATGCAATGGTTTTTATCATAAAAAAATCAATGATAAAAATTCCCAAAAATCTTGTTAAAAATCCTTCTAATGACCTGTTACGTAGAAAATTCTTAATCATTAAATAAACTCTCATCACATACACTCTTTAGATCATTTCTCTATCACTGTCCAAATTGTTGCTAGATAATTTATAAATATATCTTGTCTATCTTGTAGGATATTCAGGCTTAAGTATTAGTACTGAGGCTACTGATAGCATAACGTAAGTAACAAGTCTAGATGTGAGCATAAAGATAATTTGTCTAACATTAATGATATAGCAATCCTAAATTATTCGTGAGAAACGAGAATCCTGATGTCTATAATAAACGGGGTTTCTGAAACTTTTAATTTTTATAATTCCTACTCGGATTGCTATAGGTTAAAGTCAATAGTTATTTTTGAAAGAGCAATAGTGCTTGAATTTTAGCAAGAATATACCAATATTAATTATTTCAATTTTTAAGCTTTTAAGCTAGTAATGCCTATACAAATCATAAATTATTTCATCATGAATTAGTAATTAAATTTACAGGGATACTTTTTAAGTCTAAATATGACTTTTTCCGACTCGAATACCGAACTTATCCGACTGACAATTCTTGAGCTTATTGCAATTATTTAAATATGCGAAGAGTCAAGAGACAGTGAATTTCAATAAACACTAGTACTGGCTTTCTCAACGTTCAATTAGCACTTCCTTATGTATGAGGATTAAAATCATGCTAGCTCAAATTCTAGAAAATGAATTGTTGACCAACTTATCTGACCAGCAACAAGAGATGATTGCAGGTGGTCTTGAAAGCATTGACAAGAAAGTTCACACTTTTTATAACACCGATGCAATAGCATTTTTAAACCAAGCAGGTTCTGGTCCTGGTGGCAGCTTTGTTAATACAGGACTTGAACAGGCTGAATTGAACACTGGCTCCAAGGAAAAACTTCACGCTAAATTTCTCTAATAGAGGTCTACTAAGCGATAGGAATCCCGATATATACAGTATGGACTGTTATAAAACGGATTCCATCTGATTGTACTCAGTCGCAAGCTCTTGAAAATAGCAGCAGATAGCAGAATATCCAATACACTCTACTGTATTTGAGAAGGCCTGCCGACTGAGTTTTTCTCTCACTTTGTATCAATTGAATCATTTAGTGAAGTGTAAAATCATGCTAAATCAAATTCTGGAAACCGAATTGTTAACCGATTTATCTGACCAGCAACAACAGATGATTGCAGGTGGTCTTCAAAGCATTAGCAAGAACGTTAACACTTACTACGATCCTAATGCGATCAAGTTTCTCAACCAAGCAGGTTCTGGTCCTGGTGGCAGCTTTGTTAATACAGGACTTGAACAAGCTGAGTTGCACACTGGTTCCAACGAAAAATTTCGCGCCAGATTTGTCTAGTAGCAATCTACTAAACACGAGGAATTCCGATATTTGCAGTCTGGACTGTCATAAAGCGAATTCCATCTGATTGTGCTCAGTCGCAGGCTCTTGAAAATAGCAGCAACTAGCAAAATGTTCAACAAATTTTACTATGTTGAAGAAGGTCTGCCGACTGAGTTCTTCTCTCATTTAGTGTCAATTGAATCATTTAGTGAAGTGTAAAATTATGCTAGCTCAAATTCTGGAAAGCGAATTATTAACTAACTTATCTGACCAGCAACAACAGATAGTTGCTGGTGGTCTCGCAAGCATTGACAAAGCTGTTGGAACTTATTACGACGCTGATGCTGTAGGGTTTATAAACCAGGCCGGTTCAGGTCTTGGTGGCAGCTTTGTCAATACAGGAATCGAGCAGGCTCAAGTGAGGACTGGCTCCTTTGAAACACTCAACACTGGTTTTGGTGGTTGGGGTTGGGGGGGTTGGTAGTAAGACTCTATCAGAAGGTCTGCCGACTAAGTTTTTCTCTCACTCACTATCAATAATTGAGTGAAATGCAACATCATGCTAGCTCAAATTCTGGAAAACAAATTGTTCACCGACTTATCTGAACAACAACAACAGACAGTTGTTGGAGGTCTTCAAAGTCTTAAAAAAGCTGTTGGCACTCTCTTTGAGAAATCTGATGTATTCTTGCTTAACCAAGCTGGCTCAGGTCCTAGTGGTAGCTATGTAACCACAGGATTGCAGGAGAATCAGGTAACAACTGCTGCCAACGAAGCACTCAATGCAGCTTTCAACGCCGTTCCTCATGTTGGATGAGGCGTAGCTGTGACCTAAGGCTCATAAGAGTCGAAATACAAATTTTTAGTGAGGTATCAAATCATGTTGAAGCAAATTTTGGAAAACAAATTGTTCACCGAGCTGTCTGACCTGCAACAGCAGATGGTTGTCGGTGGTGCCACCGGATCTGATGAAGATCTTAGTGTTAATGATCCAAAGTTCAAGTTGCATAAGAAAATTAACACTTTCTTTGATACTTCTAATGTCAAGCTTCTTAATACTGGTGCATCGGGTCCTGGTGGATCTCTTAGTGGAGTTCAAATTAACAAATCTTGAAGTGTCCAGTAGTTTATTTTGAGTTAGGAATTTCGTGCCCAGTTTTTGATGCAAGTGTAAGATGTTAGTAACTTAGTTTGTAGTAAGTGCAGCACTTACTACAAGCTTATTAAATTATTCTTGATGAATTACTAGTTTTCCTAATTGTTATATTTTAAGGCAAGCCTTGCGGTGTGGACAAAAATACCAAAAAGATCTAACCTCAAAACCTTTAATCAGGTACAAAATTATGTGGTATCAAATTTTAGAAACTACTCTTATGACTGACTTGTCGCAAGAGCAACAAGAGATGATTGTGGCTGGTGCTAGTGTCTTAGATAATTTAAATCAGGAGACCAATGACGTAGTGAACAAATTAGGACTAACTCCTCCTGCCCAAGATAAGACATCTACTGTTCCTACAATTCCTACTGCCTCTAAGGATAAATCTGCAGCTGGAACGAGTCAAACATTTTTGGACAGATCTCCTTTTAAAAATTCGTTTACGATACCTATTTAGTGAGAGTAAAAACTATGTCAGATTTACTGATAACAACCAACCTACTCACAGAATTATCTGATGAACAACAGGAAATTGTAGTAGGTGGCCAATTGAGTTTTCCAAATTCCCCTACTATCCCTGCTGTTACACTTGCCCCGGTGAACTCACTCGGATGGGGAGACAATGGCTTTGGCTTCGGCTCACCAATTCATGGCACTACTACTTACAAGAATAGTACTGCCAAAGGCAACGGGAAACAAAATCAACTAGCCTCAGCTTTCAATACTGGTTCGATCTACTAGAGCATTGATTTATTATAAAGCAGTTGGATGAAATGAAGCCTGCGGAAAATACTTGATAGCGATCGCATAAAGTTTATTATCTGGAGGCTTCACTCCATAACCTTAGCCAACTTCATTACGAATAGTAGTGATGATGTTTGCCTTGCGCTCACTAGTATTTTAATTTTAACAGCAGGCAGCTATCAAAAAGAGTCTCTGCATCAAAAAATTCAGGAACTTGCATCTATGGAAGCTTTTCTTGCCGAAGCCTGGAAAGTTTTAAATGACCACAGCCGCTGGATAGTTTGGAATCTGTTTTTAGCTTTCATCCCATTAGCTTTAAGTTTTTGGTTATTTGATTGGAACTATCGATCACGCTCTATTTTGTGGTGGATGGGGTTTCTGGTTTTCATTGCCTTTTTACCCAATGCACCCTATGTATTAACAGACATTGTTCATTTAATTAATGCTGTTTTCAATGGCTATTCAGTATGGGTCATTATTCTAGTTGTGCTTCCCCTACATTTGCTTGCCATTTTGACTGGATTTGAAGCTTATGTCTTATCTGTCATGAATCTTGGTCACTATCTTCACCGACGAGGTAGTAATCAGCTGATTATCTGGGCCGAATTGACAGCTCATGCTCTATGTGCAGTGGGAATCTACTTAGGTCGATTCAAACGCTTCAACACTTGGGACTTAATGATTCAACCAAATACCTTGATTACTAGTGCACTCGGAGATTTCACAGTTAAAAACGTCATAGAAATTGTGGCGATCGCATTTGTTGTAATAACGGGATTGTACTGGTTAATGAAGCAGATTACCTTAAAACTTCTGCTCCAAATTCATCAACACTCTTCTGGTAGCAAAACAAGAAAACAAGCCATCAACACAAAAATAAATAACTCAAATATTTTAAAATCATCAGAACAGTATCAATCAAATATT
>JAJPJF010000465.1 GCA_021324415.1 Nostocales cyanobacterium Centralia_MAG_434 | reverse complement strand
TTCGAGTGGCATCTTGGTCGAGTAACTCGCTTGGGGCACTTCGAGATTGCTGGAGGTAGAGAAGTGACGATTATTTGGGAAGAGGGAGGTGTTAGTTCACAGCAAGGTGACATCACTGACGAGCAGTGGGAGATTTTTAAGCTAGCGTTTATGACGACTGGGCGGATTGCTGTACTGAGCGACCAGTCAGGGGAAGACTGGATGCGTGACTATCGTTTTATAGAAGCAGTGAGGTAAAAATTTGTCAGCCGATTGCCACCATTTTTGTAGAACCTCATCACTCTGAGGTAATGGCGAATACACCAAAAGCCCTTCCTACTTACCTGAGAAGGGCTTTTTCAGGGACACCGAAGAACCTAACTAATTACCATAGCGGAGTGTAAGGCAATGAAATTTTTAGTAGTTCTGATGAGGCAGAATTCCCCTGGTTAATTGATGAGAAAACTTTGCTCCGAGAGGCTGTCGAGTACCTACATTTGCCTTATATGGGCGTTTCTTTAGGCCCTTAACTGCTAGCTGATGCTTTGGGTGGGGAAGTTCAGCCTATGTAAGCACCTGAAGTTGGTGTTCTACCTATTGCTCTGAACGAAGCAGGACTCCATCACCCGTTGACCTCAGGATTACCCAAAACACTCAAAGTGCTTCAGTGGCATGGTCAACAAGTCAAACGACTACCATCGGGAGCTAAAATTTTAGCTTCCTCGGCTCATTGCCATGTACAAGCTTTTGTGTAATACACCCATCAAAGTATCGAAATTTTGTCAGTGTTGAATTGGCAGCGTACGGGGATTCATCAACACTTATACAAGAGACGAGCCTGAACCCTCACTCCAGCATTGCGCTTTTTCTTTTCATCAAATCTGCTTATGATAATGCTCTTTTAACCGAATGCAGGTATGATTCGTTTTTCCCTGTCATCATGATGAACGCTAATATGTTGAGATGCGTTAAGCTGGAGAGTAGTGATAATTAACTACCCAGTATGTTTTGGCGACCACTAGCAACGTTATTTTTGGCCATTATTCTATTTTTCTGGGCAACGCCAGCTTTAGCAGATTGGACTCATCCTATGTCATTTAGTAACGCAGAGTTGTCAAGACACGATTTTTCTGGTCAAAGCTTGCAAGCCTCTGAGTTTTCTAACGCGAATATGGAACTAGCTAACTTTCTAGGTGCTGATTTGCGGGGAGCGGTGTTTAGTGCTTCTGTGATGACAAAGGCAAATCTCCATGGTGCAGATCTCAGCAATGCAATGGTAGATCAGGTAAACTTGACGGGGGCAGATTTGAGTGATGCTGTTCTGACAGAAGCTCTTTTATTGCGTACCATTTTTACCGATACTAATATTGTTGGAGCAGATTTCACTGATGCAATTTTAGATGGGGCACAAATTAAAGAACTTTGTAAAAAAGCTAGTGGCCTCAATTCTAAAACTGGGGTAGAAACTCGTTATTCTTTGGGATGTTAATGAAGCGTGTTGGTGTAATAGGCGGCGGACAATTAGCCGCAATGATGGGTGGTGCTGCTAAGAAGTTAGGAGTAGAGTTGGTAGTACAAACTCCTAGTAAAGATGATCCATCTGTGGCGATCGCTCAAGACTCGGTTTTTGCTGCCGTAGATGATGCTAAGGCTACAGCAGTATTAGCAACAAAATGTGATGTCATTACTTTTGAAAACGAGTTTGTCAATATAGAGGCTTTGTCAGCCTTAGCACGGCAAGGAGTTTGTTTCTTTCCTCGCCTAGAAGCCTTGACTCCATTGTTAGACAAATATCATCAGCGTTGTTATTTACGCGATTTAGGTTTACCTGTCCCTGAGTTTTTTGCCCTAGGGGAAGATGGGGATATGGGGAAAGTTGAAAGGGAGATGAGTTTTCCCATTGTTTTAAAAGCTCGTCGTCACGGTTATGATGGTCAGGGTACTTTTATATTGAAGAATCTGGATTCTTTAAAAGAAAAACTAGAATATACATACACAAAATCTCCTTCTAGTCAAGATCTATTTTTAGTAGAAGAATTTATCCCTTTTGAAAGAGAACTGGCGATCATTGCCGCACGTTCAGTGAGTGGTGAGGTGGTAAGCTACCCAGTTGTAGAAACTCAACAAGAAGAACAGGTCTGTCGGCGAGTCATTGCACCAGCTAACATTACGCCAGAACTTACAGCAGAGATTCAAAATATTGCCTGCACTTTACTGAATAGTCTAGAAGTCGTGGGAGTTTTTGGAATTGAGCTATTTCTTACACCTGATGGTAAGGTGCTTGTTAATGAAATTGCACCCCGCACTCACAATTCTGGCCACTTTTCCCTAGACGCCTGTGAGACTTCTCAATTTGAGCAGCATCTACGAGCCGTTTGTGGATTATCTTTGGGAAAAACGGCTTTGATTTGTCCTGGTGCTGTTATGGTTAACCTCCTAGGCTTTGAGAATTCTCACAGTGACTACATGACTAAACGTCAGCAATTAGCAAAAATTCCCCATGCTCATGTTCACTGGTATGGTAAAACCGAATCACGTCCTGGCCGTAAACTTGGGCATGTCACCGTATTGCTAGACAATCAGCAACTAAATTCATCTAGTGCGATCGCTCACACCCTAGAATCCATCTGGTATTCCAGCTAAAGTGGCAAGAAATTTTCAATTATCAGCACACAAAACTCGTGAGAAGGCTATAATGGGTTTGTTGCACTGCGACGTTGGTGACTGCCAACAAGTTTTTTGATCTATGACTTTAAGAATAAGGGAACCAAAAAATCCCGTGGCAGTAGACCGGGCTTGTACCCGGAAACTTTAAACGAGGAGTTTCGGTGCCCACCTGGTTTAACCAGGTCATAAACTTAGGTAAAACGGCGTTGTGGTGAACTTAAAAAAAATTAGCTCCCAAAGTCAGTAAAGGCTTGGGAGCTTTAACTATTGAGATGAGTTATCCATACCAGAACTTATTAAAGATTGGAGTATAAGACATTGAGTCTAGAAAAATAAAGATTGTATCTAAATACAAAAAAATCTGTATCAATTGATTCTATTTTAGATATGTTTAAGAGTTAGAATTTCTACGATCGAGTTAAATTCTGGTTAAGATTGGAAAAAATTGTTAAAAGAACACATTGATATCGTGTTTCCAGCCTCGGTTTTCAAACTAGATAATGGTTTAACGCTGATTCATCAACCAATTCCCACCACCCCTGTCGTTGTAGCTGATGTTTGGGTAAATGCAGGGGCAAAGCTTGAGCCAGAACCATGGTTTGGGATGGCGCACTTTTTAGAGCACATGATCTTTAAAGGGACTGCAAAATTAGCCGCTGGGGTATTTGATCACAAGATTGAAAACCAAGGTGGAATCACAAATGCAGCGACAAGCTATGATTATGCCCATTACTCTCTGACGACAGCTTCCCCTTATCTAGAAGATACTCTGCCCCACTTGAGCGAGTTACTGCTGAATGCAGAAATTCCAGAGAACGAATTTATCCGTGAACGAGATGTGGTGCTAGACGAGATCCGTCAAGCACATGATAATCCTGATTGGATAGGATTTCAATCTCTTATTTCTAACATTTATCAAAATCACCCCTATGGACGGTCAGTGCTAGGTACAGAACAAACACTGATGCAGCATTCTCCAGAAGCAATGCGTTCTTTTCATCGTACTCGCTACCAACCACAAAATATGACAGTGGTGATTGTGGGTGGAATTGCTGAAGAGTATGCGTTGGAATTAGTCAATCGCTCGTTTGTTGATTTTGCTGAGTGTTGCTGTGATTCTTCGCCGAAGACGGAATCAGTACCAGTCATCCGTGGAATTCACCGTCAAGAAATTTATTTGCCACGCTTAGAACAAGCACGGTTACTTATGGCATGGACTGGACCAGGTGTGGAACAACTCCGCACTTCCTATGGGTTGGATTTGCTTTCAGTGTTACTAGCGCAAGGAAGAACGTCTCGTTTGGTGCGCGATTTGCGAGAAGAACAGCAATTAGTACAGGGAATTTCCAGCAATTTTTCACTACAACGAGATTCTAGTCTATTTACAATCACAGCTTGGTTGGAACCTGACCAATTAGAGTATGTTGAAAGTCTGATTCGTCTACACTTGAATGATCTGCATTCTTTTGGCATTACCCAACAGGAATTAGCCCGATGTCAACGGCTGCTGTGTAATGACTATGCCTTTTCTACTGAAACGCCCAATCAAATCGCAGGGCTTTATGGTTACTATAATATGATCGCCCAAGCTGAATTAGCAGTAAAGTACCCGCAACAGATACAGTCTTTTGATCATCAAGAACTGCAACAATTAGCGATAGAATATCTCTCTCCGAATAATTATACAGTTACCATACTTAAACCCTTTGATAGCAGTTCTATTTAATGAACCGCCAAGCAAGCCAACAAAAGAAACACTTGTATACATGAATCATTTGGAACTGCTATGGTCATTAGTTATTCTCAAAAAAGACAAATGACAAACAACCAAGGACAAATGACAAGTGACAAAGGAAAAATGACTAATGACAACCTCGCTGCCAAAATCAACAATTCATCGCACTGTTTTAGACAATGGCATTGTGCTGTTAGTAAATGAGAATCCAGCGGCAGATATTGTAGCAGCGCGGATTTTTATTCGTGCTGGTAGCTGCTATGAAAGCCGGGAGCAAGCTGGGTTAGCACATTTGCTATCAGCAGTGTTGACCAAAGGATGTGATGGACTTTCTAGTTTGGAAATTGCAGAACGCATAGAGTCCGTAGGAGCAAGTTTAAGCGCCGATACATCTGCTGATTATTTTTTACTGTCTTTAAAAACGGTAACCTCAGATTTTGCAGAAATTCTGAAATTGGCAGGGCAGATCTTGCGATCGCCCACTTTTCCGAAAGCTGAAGTAGAACTGGAACAGCGGATTACCCTTCAAGATATTCGCTCACAGCAAGAACAGCCATTCTCAGTTGCGTTTGACAAATTACGGCTGGTGATGTACAACAATCATCCCTATGCAATGTCGGCATTAGGAGATGAAACCACGATGAGTCGCTTAAGCCGTGCTGATTTGGTGAGGTATCATCAGACTTATTTTCGTCCTGATAATGTGGTAATTAGTATTGTTGGTCGAATAGCAGCAGCAGACGTCATTGCTTTAGTGGAAAAAGTTTTGGGAGATTGGCAAGTTCCTGCTAACCAACCACCACTACCAATACTCAATTTGCCGGATGTTAAGGTTGAACCACACTCTAAGATTACACCTTTACCAACACAGCAATCAATCATCATGCTGGGTTATTTGGGAGCATCAGTACATTCATCTGATTATGCGGCATTAAAGTTACTATCTACATATTTGGGGAATGGGCTCTCGAGTCGTTTGTTTGTAGAATTACGGGAAAAGCTCGGTTTAGCTTACGAAGTATCCGCGTTTTATCCTACAAGGTTATTCCCGGCGTCATTTGTCGTGTACATGGGAACTGCTCCTGAGAACACGGAACTAGCACTTTCTAGACTGTGGGCAGAGGTTGATCGACTGTCTAGCAATCAGCTTGAGGAGGACCTACTCCAAGCAGCTAAAAACAAGATACTAGGACAGTACGCTCTGGGTAAACAGACTAATGCTCAGATTGCTCAAATCTATGGTTGGTATGAAATTTTGGGGCTAGGAATCGATTTTGATCAAAAGTTTCAAGAAATCATTGCTTCTGTCAGTACTGAGGATGCAGTAGCAGTCGCTAGCCGATATTTACAGAAGCCCTATGTGTCTTTGGTAGGTCCAGAAGATGTGGTCAATAGTGCGATCGCCGAGGTAAATCCCACTTAGGAGTTAATTGAAGGCAAAACTGTTGCGTTCGTTATGATATGTGTTCCGATTAGGAATAGGGATTGAGAGTGTGAACTTAGTTGCATTTTACATCAATTCATGGCTAAGTATATAGCATGACATTTTCCTAGAGCAACTTCCATGAAAGATCCCACTCAAGTCAGTCCTTTGAGATCCTCTAAGTTACCCAACCCAAAGCAACTTTCTTGGAACGCACAAAGTATAAAGCACAAGGCAAAACAAGGAGTTCATCTTTTTGCCAAACGAAATAGGATAGAAGTTCACACATCTATTCCAATACACACACTTTCTGCTACATTCATTTATGGCGTTTGGTTGTGCTTTGTGCCTTCTGTATTTTGCCTTCTTTCTTCTGGGAGTGCAGTATCAGTTGCAGCAACGCCACAAATTGCCCAAACTAATTTAAGCACGAATATCAACCGACCTACTCTAAAACTTGGTAGCCAAGGAGAGCGTGTGTCTGAACTTCAGGCAGCTTTAAAACTTTTGGGCTTTTATTCAGGCGCAGTGGATGGAGTCTACAATGATGTCACTGCCAATGCTGTTTCCAAGTTTAAGCAATCAGTTGGTTTGAATCCCGATGGTATTGTTGATGCAAATACTTGGCAACAACTTTTTCCTAAAGAATCAACAGTGGCTTCACCGAATTCAACGAACAAATCTCCTGTTCCATCTACGACAGCTAATTCTACTAAGGTTGTCAATCCTAGTCATAGTCCAAAACCTGCAACGCGATCTCATAGTGCGACTTCCAAAGTCGATACTTCTACTAATCCCGAGCCAAAACCTGCAACACCAAAGACGTCTCAAGGACAATCATCTGCTACTCGTTCTGGATCAACCACTCATACTCAGCCAACTGCTCGCACTCAGCAAAACCGTGATATTCAGTACACCGCAGCAGGATTTCCTATTTTACGTGTGGGAATGTCTGGTCCAGAGGTGGTTAAGCTACAACAACGGCTGCAAAAACTTGGTTTTTTTGATGGAACCATAAGCGGACATTTTGGTGCCACAACTGAGGCTGCGGTGAAAGCTTTGCAAAAGCGCTATGGTCTAGAGGCTGACGGTGTGGCTGGTGGAGAAACTTGGGAAATTCTCACGCGACGTAACTAGGTCAAGTATGAGTTTATATGTTGTTGTTCAATTAAGATACAAAACAAAAGTTTGTAAACAAACTTATGATACATTTTTTATTAACCTGGGTTAGCACTGCCGTAGCGTTGCTCATTACCGCTAATATTGTTGACGGCTTCCAAATCAGAAATTTCACGACCGCTCTCATCGCCACCATTGTTATTGGGTTAATTAACGCTTTTGTTCGCCCTATTTTGAGCTTTGTGACGTTTCCTATTACCCTAATGACCTTTGGATTATTTACATTTGTTCTGAATGCCTTCACACTTTGGCTAGCAAGTACCTTCACTCCCGGTTTTCGAATTGATGGCTTTCTACCTGCGCTATTTGGTTCTATTGTCCTAGCTATTGTTTCTAGTATAATTAGCTATTTTTTAAGAAAGGTCAAGTAGCAAGACCTCTTGGGATGCAGCACTTTTTACCTTTGATGAAAGGCGCGCCTAGGTTTTTATTCTTTTGAGCTTCCATCTCATGAATGCAGATAGATTATATGTGTGCTGACAACTCTTCTTTACTCCTGTGCTCCAGCCGCCTTTAAAATCCGTATCACATTTTGATACCCATTAAACTCTGCGAGCATCAAAGCTGTATAACCTCCCTGGTTTTTTAAATTGACATCTGCGCCTGCTCGTATTAGCAATTGCACCGCATCACCATCACCTCGTGAAGTTGCCCACATCAGTGCGGTTGCTCCGGCTGAATCTAGTAGGTTTACATCCGCTCCTTTGGTTATTAGCTGCTGGATGACACCCGTGCGTTTACGTTCCGTAGCTTTGATTAAGGCACTTTTGCCATCTTCACCTTTCGTATTGGGATCAGCACCATAGTCAAGTAAAACCTTGACTGTCTCGGTATGTCCTTGTGTTGCTGCTAGTGTCAAAGGAACTTCACCCAGATTTTTATCATGAATATTTCCACCACAACGTAGCAGAATCTCAACAATTTGACTGTATCCCTGCAATGCTGCTACCAGAAGTGGTGTATCACCTAAGTTGTTTTTTATGTTTACATTTGCACCGTGGCGAATTAAAACTTCTACCACATCAGCATAGCCTTCTAAAACAGCAAGGTGCAAAGCTGTTTCACCCTCTTGGTCTTGAAGATTGACATCAGCACCATGAGCAAGTAGGACTGATGTGATCGCACTATGTCCGGCGGCGGCTGCTGCTGAGAGTGCAGTTCCACCATCTCTATTTTGTTGGTTGACATTAACTCCGGCTGTTAATAGTGTTTGTAAAATTTCTAGATGTCCCAAGTCAGATGCTATCATCAATGGTGTTTCATCTTCATCATCTTGGGCATTTACATCTATACCAGCCTGTAGAAGAACTTGGACAACGTTTGTGTGTCCAAAACGTAATGCCAATTTGAAAGCGGTATCATCATCTTCATCTTTGATATTTACTCGAGCACCAGCAGTCAGTAAAACTTGTACAACCTCGACATGACCTTTCATTGCTGCTGCCATTAACGCTGTACTACCATCTTCATTGATGGCATTGACATCCGCGTTATGACTGACCAACAGCTTTACTGTGTCAAGCCGATTAGCGCTTGCAGCTAACATCAAAGCTGTCAAGCCATAGAGTTTTCTTTTTAAGTTGACATTTGCTCCAGCTTCAATAAGCGATCGCACTATTTCGGTATAACCGAAACTGCTAGCAAACATTAACGCTGTGGTTCCATCGCGATCACCTACGTCCACCCTAGCACCTAAAGCTAGCAGTGCTTGCACCCGCTTAAGATCACCACTTTTCGCAGCTAACAGCAGCAAGAGATCATTATTTTGATTCATTTGTAGAGTTATTTATAGGGGCGAGCCATTAGTTATTAGTTATGAGCCAGTCTAGTGAGTCCAGCATTAACTCATTACTAGCTACTTTCCATATTCCCATCTACCTACGCCAATTAAGGTTATGCTAATTTTTATAAAGATTTAAGTACAAGGGAGGATAGCTATGAATCTGGAACTTTCGCCGTCCGTTAAATACTGGTTAAACTTTTTACACCCTACACTTATGTGGGCGCTATTGCTACTCTCTTTATATGCAGGTTACTTAGGGCTGCAAATCCAACGCACCAGAAATGCCCAAGGCGAAGAAAAGAAAGAACTGATTAAAGGTAGGTATAATATTAGACATCATCAAATTGGAGCTATACTTCTAGCTTTGATGGTGTTAGGTTCTATTGGTGCTATGGCCGTTACTTACATTAATAATGGAAAGTTATTTGTTGGCTCTCACCTACTAGCAGGACTGGGAATGACGGCGTTAATTGCTTTGTCCGCTTCACTTTCTCCTTTTATGCAAAAAGGAGCAAACTGGGCACGTGTGACTCATATCATAGCAAATTCTTTCCTTTTAGGACTTTTTGCTTGGCAAGCAATCACTGGTGTACAGATTGTCCAAAAAATTCTCAGCCAAGCTTAACAGTTATCAGTTATCAGTTATCAGTTATCAGTAGGGATTGTTGAGCGGGATTATTTTTTGTGGTGTCCGAAAATAGAGTTTAGGTATAAAAGCTTGATAACTGATAACTGTTTACTGTTGAGTGATCAATGAGATTGCTTCTTTTTGGATTTGACAGGAATTGGTATACCCAAAGATTGATGAAAATCTTCTTGGACTTTATGTGTTAAGCGTCGCGATACTTGGCGGACAATTTGGTTAAGCAAGCGATCGCCTGTAGAGTGAATTAGAGATTTGGGTATTCGTTGAATAAACCTGGGGAAGTGAATGTACACTGTCAAATCTAACTCCCACTCTACTCTGGTAATCTCACCTAGGTTTGTCAAATCATTACTTGCTGAGTTTTCTATGAGCCGTAATGCCGAGCGATAATCGACATCATAGCCAGGTGCTTGGTAATCAGGAATAGGTATGGTACGAATGCGATACACACCTTCTTCTGGTGGTAAAAGTTCCAAGCCGATTTTAGGTTCTACTTCATAACCAAAAGCGCCAAAGCGACCAATGACCAGAGTATAGCCATTTTTTCCCAAGGGTTCTACCTTCATGGGTTCAGCACAACGAGAAAACCATAAACCGTGATTGTCTGATACTCAGCAACGTTTGCAGCAGGAGCATACATTTCCATAAAGTCGTTATAACAACCGTGAAACTTTGTTGGTGTCCCTACAGTTGCTTCTAAGCATGCGTCCTCAACTTCTGCGGGATTTGACGCCACAGACAAAGGTGTTTCCAACGATTGATACTCAGAGGGTCTGGAAAACATAATGCATTTTTGTAGTGCTTAACGGTTGCTTTAGATAATTATTCCCATGTTAGATGCAACTTTTCGCAATAAAACACCATTTTCACTTAAACCTCAATCTTGTGTCACAAAGTTTATCTAATCTCTACAATAGAGAGCTGAAAACCAAGATATTAGTTTCCTAAGATAGGGTTTATTATGAAAGCATTTGTAGCAGGGGCTGCTGGTGAAACAGGTCGCCGGATTGTGCAAGAACTCGTAGCGAGAGATATTCCTGTTCGTGCCTTAGTGCGGGATATTGAGAAAGCTAAGGGTATTTTACCTGCTAACGTCGAGTTGGTAGAGGGTGACGTGTTGAAGCCAGAAAGTCTAAGCGCTGCTTTGGGAGATAGCACAGTAGTACTATGCGCGACTGGAGCAAAACCAAGCTTTGATCCAACTGGACCTTATAAAGTAGATTTCGAAGGAACGAAAAATTTAGTCGATGTTTCTGTCCAGAAACAGATTGAGCATTTTGTTTTTGTTTCTTCTCTTTGTGTTTCTCAGTTATTCCATCCCCTGAACTTGTTCTGGCTAATTCTGGTTTGGAAAAAGCAAGCTGAAGAATACCTCCAGAAAAGCGGTCTCACCTACACAATTGTGCGACCAGGTGGGTTAAAGAATGAAGACAACTCTGACTCGATTGTCATGCAGAGTGCAGATACATTGTTTGATGGTAGCATTCCCCGGCAAAAAGTTGCCCAAGTGTGTGTTGAGGCATTGTTTGAAAAAGCAGCAACGAATAAAATCGTGGAGATTGTTGCCAATGCGAAAGCACCCTCGAAAAGCTTTAGCGAACTATTTGCTAATGCCGCCTAGTGGTTTTTGATCATTGGCATTGGTATTGGTCGTTGGTTACAAAAGACTAATGACCAATGTGCCAAACTTATGTTTATTTGCACCCAGGTACTTAGCAGACGATTTTAAGGAGTCAGATTCTGAAAGGCTTTGAACTCAAAGGCGTCGAAAAACTCATAGGACCCCTAGCCGCGCTTCTCGGTTTTGTATGTTTGTTGCAGTGGTATGTCTACGGTGACTGGCGATCGCATACTGATCCCGTCTTTCATATCAGACAGCCTCCTCTAGCTATGAAAGGAGGTGATCCCTACATTCGTGCTTTAATGCGAACAATCTCAGCAAGTGAAGCTAATAGCAATCGACCCTATTCGCTTTTATACGGTGGACAACATTTCAGCAATCTCGCTCGTCATCCTGAGATTTGCGTCCTAATCGAGACTGGTCCCAATCAAGGAAATTGTTCCACTGCCGCTGGAAGATATCAAATAATAAATAGTACCTGGTATCAGATCGCCCCTCGTTATCACCCACATCCTACCCACTTTATGTTTTGGGTCGATTATAGTTTTGAGCCAGAGTATCAAGATACGGTTGTTTATCGTTGGCTCAACGATCCCAAAGTCTGGGGAACAGATCTTTCTCAATTACTGCATCAGGGAAAGTTAGATGAAGTCTTGCAACGACTTTCACCCACTTGGACAAGTTTGGGATATGGCATTGAAACTAATTCTGTCAGTCGTTCTTTGCCTCAGATTTATCAGAAAGTCTTAAAAGAAGAACTGCAAGCTACGGGAAAATCCACTTAACATCTCCCCTGACTAAAAGTCGTAAGTGTTCAGCTTCTGTTTCTCGTTCCTCATTCGCTAACTCGCAGGGGTTTTTTAAGAAGGGTGTAGGGTGTGGGGTGTGGGGTGTAGGGTGTAGGGTATCCCCATCAATGAATTGAGGGGATTTCATTCATGAATAAATTTTTTGTTTTCTCCATAAATAAAGTCAGGGGATTTCAACCAGCTTGGGTGTAGAGTAGGGTGTTCATTTTCTTCAAGAATTTCTTTTTACCCCTACACCCCACACCCTACCACCTACACCCGTTTTTGCAGTAAAAAAATGTTTGATTTTCTCAGCAAATACCAAAGTGTTTTCAAAGTGAATACTATGACCAGAATGACTAATGACTTCCAAGCGACATAAATCACTGATTTTAGACATTCTTGTATTAATATCTATAAATTTTTGATCGTATTCGCCAACAAGTAAAAGCAAAGGAATTTTGTTTGCTTTCAGCTTTTCCCATAAAGAAGGCTGACGTCCAGTACCCATCAGTCGCAGTGATTTAGCCAATTCTGTTGGTTCATTTTGTAAGCGACTTTCTATTAAACTCTGAAATCTTGGGTGATTTTTGATATTACCAAAAATCCCCTGAGCATACCAATGGGAAAGAAAAGCTACAAAATCACTTTTCGTCACAATTCTGACTAACTTTCTGGCTATTTGTTCATCACTTTTTACTCTTTCTAATTGTTCAGCGTCTGTCTCCAAACCAGGAGAAGCAGATTCAAGAACAACTTGAGAAAAATATTGGGGAAAATATAAAGTCAGGTATAAAGCTAATCTTCCACCCATTGAATATCCAACTAAAAAGCATTGAGAAATTTTTAATTCATTCAATAAGGTGATAATGACATGGGCACTATTTTCCATTTTATAGTATTCATCACTATCTAAGTGCTGAGTCTTACCATGTCCAGGCAAATCAATTGTTAGGTATGAAAAATCTTTAAATAGGAGTTTTAAAGTCTCATCAAATTCATAGCTATTCCCCATAAATCCGTGTAAAAACAGAATCAATGGTTTATCTAAACTTCCATTTAAAGAATAGTGAAAAGAACAATTTACAATAGTCATTTTGAAGCAATTATAGAATTATTTTATTTAAATTGTGAGCATCTCCTAAATGGAATAAGTAGTGCGTTCGCGAACGCACTACAAAATAAATCTGCCAAATTGGGATGCTCCCTTTGAATTCATTGTTTAGGTTTCAGAGTCCTGACTCCTGAATTCCGCTGTATTACTCAAATATAAGAAAAAAAGCTCTCAGCTTTTAACCTTAATTCAGCTTTTTCTCAGCAAATATTCAGGTTGCAGATCAATACTACAAGACAACAAACAATCATTGTTTTCGTTTTCACCTTATTTAATTAAAGAAGTCGAAATTATGAACCTCAAAAATATTGTTACCACTGCGGCTTTAACTGGTTTAGTAACTCTTGGAGGCAATTCAGTTAGTTTGCTTAACCCACAAGCACAATCAACTCAGGCTGTAGCTAAACAAGTCCAAGTTATGACCACAAAAACACCTCAGCTTCTTGCCGCTGGTCAAGAAATGAAGGATACAACTGGTTTAACACCTTCTCAAAAAATTGCCACATTAACCAAACACAAAGGACAATTTGGCAGCGGTGATGAACTTCGTCGTTACTTCTTTGGAGATTTAGAACCAATTTCAGTTCAACCTGGTGGGGCTGGTATGGTTGTCAACTTATATAATAAAGCACATGATGTCACCTTTGCCTACTGTGCAACTTACGATGTGGTTGTTGCAATTAAACAAGGTCGGGTGACTGCATTCAATCCCAGTGAAGTTAAGTAACATAAGTTAAATATCCTATAGCAATCCTAAGTCATTCGTGACAAACACCAAACCCGGTTTTTTGGAAAAACCGGGTTTCTCAGACTTTTAATTTTTACAACTCATCTAGGAGCGCAAGCCAGGTACTGGTAAACTAATGGTAAATACACTACCTTCACTCAAGCGCGATCGCACTGTCACACTGCCATGCATACCTTCAACTAATGTTTTCACAATTGATAAACCTAAACCAGCGCCACCAGTAGAACGGTTTCGTGTTTCATCAACGCGGTAAAATCTCTCAAAAATACGTGATTGGTGTTGTAAAGCAATACCATAGCCTTGGTCACAAACTTGAATAGTTGCTTGTTCTAATTGCTGACTTAATTTTATAGTTATTGTTGTATTAGCTTCAGAATATTGAACAGCATTATTAATTAAATTTAGTAATACTTGCTTCAAGCGACTATAATCTGCTTTTGCTTTAATAGGATAATTTGTTTCTTCAACTGTTATCACTCTTTGACTATAGTTTTTTGCCATCTCCACAACTTCAGTAACTAAGTCATTAATAATGCAAATCTCTATATGAAGATGTAAGTAACCACTATCTGCTCGTGCTAAATCAAGTAAATCTTGTAGAAGGTTAATAGTGTTTTGTGCTTCTGAGGCAGCTGTTTCTAAAGCTTCTCTTTGCATATCTGTCAAATTACTCTGTCTACGCAAGACACTTTGTAAATAACCATGTACGATTGTCAAGGGAGTCCGTAATTCATGAGAGACATTACTCACAAATTGCCTTTCTTGTTCCCAAGATTGCGACAGACGAGACAACATCATACTAAAAGTTTGAGCTAACTCTTTAACTTCACTAGGTGCTTTGTGAATAGACAAGTTTGCTTGTCCTAAATCTTTAATGGAGATAACCTCGGTCATCCTATTTAGTTGACGTAAAGGTTGTAATGAATACTTAATGTAAAATAAGACTATAAATACGATCCCTAAAACAGCTAAAACATTGATAATGCTCAAACTTTTTACCATCATTAAAAACATTGCTTGATCGCGAGTCATATCTTGCGCGACAAACAAAGTTACTAATATTTTATTATTTATTTTTATGCTTTTCCTAAAAAAAACAAAATAATGATCATAAATCTTATAAACTTTGTTATTAACTGAGACATTCGCACCATTAATTATCTCAGGTAACTGAGAAGTAGATAAAGAACTAAATTTATTAGTAGATGTAATTAAAGTTTTATTATCAGAACTTTTAACCCATAAAAAGGTATCGGTTGTTGCTAAGTTATCACTAGCCTTTTGCAAGGCTATTTCTCTTGGCGTCATTTGACTATAAATTCTGAAATCATCTAGAAACCGCTCAGCAATCTCTTTAATATTATGCTTGTGACTATCAACTAAAATTTGTTGCATTTTCCCAATGGTCCAGATAGTCAGGCTACTTAAGCCTAAACTAGAAATGGTAATCATGCCAATTGTTAAACGCATCTGTAAAGAGTTTAGGTCAAATTGGCTCCAGAAAGATTTAATTATTCTCACTTTATCAACTAGCTCACTATTGTGGCTGGGGATTTTCTACTGGTAAATCCTGTCAAGAAAATTACATTATCAACCTGAGATTTATTCTAATCTCATTTCACTAAATTCTTGATACAAATTCTCCCCCTTGTCCTTCTTGTCTTCCTTGTCTCCCTTCCTGTCCCTTGTCCTCCTTACTAAGAGAGGAAGCCGTAGGAGTAATACTTAAACCTTAGAACATTCAGTTTGTAGAAAACTTAAAATAGGCTAAGAATCTGTTGAGAATATTTTTGTGACTCTAATTCTAATTAACCAATTTTGCTGATGTGGCAATCCTCAATACAAGAGCAGAAGCGGTAACTCCGGTTCCGTAAAAGTTACCAGAGTTATTAGAGATCAAATTAGGATTGCTGTAGAGACTTATTTCTTTATCATGCTGCGTTATCAATTGCCATTATGACGAAATATAACAATCTTGAAACTTTCCCTCACATAAGCTTATAAGATGTGTTAATCTTAAGAAGATGAGAATTAATTCGGTGATTCTGTTTGTTTTTTATATTAATTGGCATTTTCCCTTTGGTATTTGCAGACTTTTCTCCGAAATCTAAATCTCCACATACTGACGATTTAGGAGAAAATTTATGTCTGTTTATGTAGGCAACCTTTCTTACGAAGTTACAGAAGCTAGTATAAATTCTGTGTTTGCAGAATATGGTTCTGTAAAGCGTGTTCAGCTACCTACTGACCGTGAAACAGGTCGCGTACGCGGCTTTGCTTTCGTGGAAATGAGTTCAGACGCTGAAGAATTGGCGGCTATTGATGCACTAGATGGTGCTGAGTGGATGGGTCGGGACTTAAAAGTGAATAAGGCAAGACCACGGGAAGAGAGAGGTTCTTTTGGTGGTAACCGAAGCAATGGCGGTTTTCGTAACCGCTATTAATGAAAAATTAAATAATCTCCTGTAGCTCCTGAATCCAAGAGCAAAAAAAGTGTTCAGAGCACTCTATCACTTTTTGTTTGTAGCCCCCCAACTTCTTTATGGGGGGCTTTTTTGTCTGTAGCTTAATTGAGGGTAGACGAGAAACTTTTGTTGGAGACGGCTAATTTATGCAGGAATGATCTGAACAATCAATGATCGTTTATCAAGTAACTGAATTTTACCAACTTGACTGAGATCGTTGGCAATCCGCTCTAGTAGTTCTGCAGCACGATCACGATATTGATGTTCTCGACCTCGTAAGCGAATTAAAAACTTAACTGAATCACCTTTACTCAACCATTGAATAGCTTGATCAATACGTATTTGGTAATCAGACACTCCAACGTTTGGACGAAATCTAACTTCCTTGACTACTGGTCTAGAACTCTGATTCTGACGCTTTTTTTGTTGGTACTGAAGTTTACCATAATTCAGAATTTTAGTCACAGGAACGTCTTTAGCTTGGGAGACGACTACCAGATCAAGATCTAGACTCTCCGCTAAACTAAGAGCTTCTTTGGTGTCGGTAAGACCACGATTGTTATTTTCATGGTCTATCAACAAGACCTGAGGTGACTTGATTTGATGGTTAATGAGTTGCTTATGGACTACGATAATATTTCCCTCTTGGTAAAGTACTACCACGCTAGCACAACACTTACTAACTTTGCAGAGATTCATCCACATCTAAATAAAGATAGACTCTAAGTCTGCCAATTGAGATCTCAGAGTCTATTACTTAGGAGTACTTTTTCACAAAAAAAGCTTAAGAATAAATACTTAAGCTTTAGGCTTCATGAAAACAAAAACTAAAGCTGATTTCACTTAGTAGCGATTGCGGAAGCTTTTGTTTCCTCGGTTACCACCAAAGGAACCTTTGTCTTCTCTGGGCTTAGCCTTATTTACTTTCATGTCACGACCCATCCACTCAGCACCATCTAGTGCATCAATGGCAGCTAATTCTTCAGCTTCTGAACTCATTTCCACGAAAGCAAAGCCGCGTACGCGACCTGTTTCACGGTCAGTAGGTAGCTGAACACGCTTTACAGAACCATATTCTGCAAATACGGAGGTCAAACCTTCTTCCGTAACTTCGTAGGAGAGGTTGCCTACATAAACTGACATATATTGTCTCCAAAATCATCGATGTGTAGAGATTTAGATTTCGGAGAGAGGTCTGCATTTACCAAAAACTGAAAGCTTGTCAATACTAAAAACAAACGCTTCACCACCGAATTAACTCTCGCCTCTTATCATAACATCATACTTACAAAGAATTAAAAATCTTATTATAATGTCACAATTTCATAGGTTCTGATGAATAGATTTCGAGCATCACTGGCGTACTTGGTTATGGACTCGCTTATAGTGCATGAGTTCAGTAGAAACAGTTGTTGCGTTGCTTATGGACCTCCTTTAAGGCAAAAACCGATCTAAAGCAGCTTTCAACTGTTCAATTTCAACTTCAATATTGCCTTCTTGAGCTGCTCTGCCAATACACTCGGTTAAATGTTCGTCTAGCACAATTCGCGCCACTCGATCCAATGCGCCTCTAACGGCAGCAATTTGCAACAGAACATCAGGACAAGGGCTACTTTGCTGTACCATTGTCTTAATGCCGCGAATATGCCCTTCTATTCGTGATAAGCGATTGACAAGCCTCCGTAAAGACTCTTCACTATGAACATGAGGATGAGATGCTTGTCCATGACTGTTATGATTTGTGTATTCGCTCTCTAGATTGTTATCCTGCCAAGAGTTTGTGGGCAAGGATTCTTTTGCTAACCGATTCGATCCATTCATAGGCTGTCATCAAGGACTCGCAATATTTACGATCCTAGCCTACAAGAAAGGGCGGAAGTGCAAAAGTGGCGGAAGAATGGTTTTTGCACAGGAACTCATTACCAATTTCAATGTGGGAAAAACCCGAACTATTCTGAGTGTGGATGTCCAGTATAGCTTTTTGCCTTGATGTTTAATAAATTTTGAGAACGGGTAGCTTGCGTGACATCTTAGACTAAACAATGCAGGAGAAAATAAGAACTTAAAAATCAAGCAGCATTTTTGCAGCTTGGTAACTTAACTGTCTGTAAAAATAGTATTTAGAAGAAATAGTCAATTTTAAATTGTAAGACAACAAGTAGGCTCAAAAATTTAAATTGTGGTTATGCAATTTCTCAAACGATCTCTATCTTTACGCCAAATAAGTACCTATGTATTAGCCATAATTCTAGGAGCTGTGCTAGCTGTTGGCACTCTGCAGGTGTCTCCTTCCCAAGCAGAACCAGCTCCAGACAGTATAAGGGCTAACTTGTCAAAACTTGTCACTCAAAAGCCATCAGCTGCTTCTGCTGCTATTGGTAGTAGTAGCTTTGTAACAGCAGCTGTAAATCGTGTTGGTTCAGCAGTTGTACGGATTGACACAGAGCGCACAATCACTCATCGCAGTTACGATCCATTCTTGGAAGACCCATTTTTTAGGCGGTTTTTCGGTGATGGATTTCCTCAACAGTTGCCACCAGAGCAATTACGCGGTCTGGGGTCAGGTTTTATTATCGACAAGAGTGGCTTAGTTCTGACGAATGCTCATGTAGTTGATAAGGCTGATAAAGTGACAGTTCGTCTTAAAGACGGTCGCACTTTTGAAGGTAAAGTTCAAGGTGCAGATGAAGTGACTGATTTGGCACTCGTCAAAATTAATGCTGGTAGTGATTTACCTGTTGCTCCTTTGGGTTCTTCGCACGATGTCCAAGTAGGAGACTGGGCGATCGCAGTGGGTAATCCATTGGGATTAGACAATACTGTGACCTTGGGAATTGTCAGCACTCTTAGACGTTCTAGCGCTCAAGTAGGTATTGCTAACAAACGTTTAGATTTCATTCAAACAGATGCTGCCATTAACCCTGGTAACTCGGGTGGACCATTACTCAATGCTCAAGGTGAAGTGATTGGCATCAACACTGCTATCCGTGGGGACGCGATGGGAATTGGGTTTGCAATTCCTATTGACAAAGCCAAAGTGATTGCACAACAACTCGAACGTGGAGAGAAAGTTGCTCATCCCTTTTTGGGAGTTGGCATGGAAGATTTAACTCCTGAAATTGCAAGGCAAATCAATGCTAATCCTAACTCCCCCATCCAACTGCCATCAGTTCATGGAGTTTTAGTAGCTCAAGTTATACCTAACTCTCCAGCAGCAGCAGCGGGTATACGTCCAGGAGATGTGATTCTTCAGGTTGATGGTCAACCAATCACTAAAAGCGAAGACTTACTTAACATTGTAGAAAGCAGTCGTATTGGTCAAACCTTACAGATCAGAGTGCAACGCGGAGACAGCACACAGCAAGTGTCAATACGCACTGCTCAACTGCAAGATGCCGCTTAGATTTATATACTTGTGATTTTAGTCATTTGTCCCTATATGAAGTGACAAATGGCTAAAAAAGACCCTCATAAGTTATCTAGAAGGACCTAATTGTGAGCTTGATTTTCCAAAAATTGACGCAAACTTAGCAAATTTAGGGTTTGTCCCAAGGCAAGTGGCAGAATTGTCAATCCTTCTATACGCGACTGTACCCAACCTTCTCCCCAATACCATTCGTGAAAGCCGTCGATTCCTTGACTTAGTAACAAGCGTAGACAGTTAGGACCCACCACATCTACGTGATGATGGATAGAAATAGGTCCGATATTGCGAGTGAACTCAAATCCTGATTGCAACTCTTCAGGCATCTTAGAAGCAAAACCACCTGCAAGGAGCCATTTTTCCATTTTTTCAGGACGCAGCAAACTTTCACGAATTGCAGTTGCTGATGCTTCAATTTCTATTCTTAGTTGACTTTTTTGAAAATTACCCAGCATTTTTTGTTAGCAAAGATTGCATGTTGAATGGTTAGTTTACGTCTTTTGATATAGAAATGGGCTAAGCTTTATCAGTCAATCGATAGTTGAAATGTGTTTGACTTAAATTCGATGCTTACTGAATCTCTTAAATAGATGAGTAACAGTTAGGTATTAATGGTCAACAACCAACACCTAACTACTATGACTACATTCTATACCACTTAATCTCAACATTTTTAAGTTAAGTATATTTATACTAAGATAAATATCGATCCCATGCTAAAAAGCTAGGGTTTTTCATTAGATATTTAAGATTATTGGTAGGGTTTTCATGGCGGATCAGTTAATTCGTGCAACAGCAGCAGAAGGCGGGATTCGTGCAGTTGGTGCAATTACCACACGTTTAACAGAAGAAGCAAGACAGCGCCATCAGCTCTCGTATGTAGCGACAGCTGCATTAGGTCGGACAATGACAGCGGGCTTATTGATGGCCTCTAGTATGAAGCGAGCTAAATCTAGAGTAAATGTCCGAGTGAAAGGCGATGGACCTTTAGGTGGTATATTAGTAGATGCAGGCTTGGATGGAACAGTACGCGGCTACGTTGAAAACTCAGCTGTAGAATTGCCTCCAAACAACCAGGGTAAGTTAGACGTTGGTGGTGCAGTTGGTAATGGCTATCTTTACGTCGTTCGTGATGTCGGTTACGGATACCCTTACTCCAGCACTGTAGAACTCGTTTCTGGTGAAATTGGAGACGATGTGGCTCATTATCTAGTGACTTCTGAACAAACTCCTTCGGCACTTGTTTTAGGTGTGTTTGTGGGTGCTAGTGGGGTAACAGCAGCTGGAGGGTTATTGATCCAAGTTTTGCCTAAAGCCGCCAGAGATGAAAATCTTGTAGAAACTTTGGAATCACGAGTAGCAGCTTTGTCGGGATTCACTCCTTTGTTACAAGCCGGACTGTCTTTGACAGAAATCTTGCAAGATTTACTAGGAGACATGGGACTGATGATATTTCCCGACACCCAAATGCTGCGCTTCAATTGTAATTGCTCTTTTGATCGCGTACTAGGAGCACTCAAAATGCTCGGAGAAGCAGAACTGCAGGATATGATTGCCAAAGACGATGGTGCAGAGGTAACCTGTGACTTTTGTAGAAATGTTTACCAGGCAAATAGTGCTCACTTGACACAGCTAATTGCCGATTTACAAACAGAATCTTCAGCTTCCGTTTAAAAATCATAAACTAATGCTTGATCTGGGATATAAAAGATGGCTATGGAATTTTAAAAGTAAAAAGGTAGCTTTTTCAACCATGAGAAAGTTACTATGACAAAAACCAACTAAAAGATCCGAGCTAGAAAAGATCAGTATTAAATTATTTTGGTGTGAGAGATGACAGAGCGGGATATTCCAAAAGGCTGGTCACCAGCTAGGGCACAAGAGTCGGAGCAAACAATCCTATCCCGAAGTCAGCAATTTAGTGAAACTCATCCATCTGGTGTCCCAGCTACTGGTTCTACTTCCAAATCTGTGAAACCGTCAAAAAACAGTACTTCTAAACAAACTTTCAACGGTCAGTTACAAGGAACTCCTCCAAGTAGCAAAAATTTAGGAACGCTACCTCGTTGGCTGAAAAGTTGGGTATTGTGGGCGTTCGTGTTGACTTTAATTCCTGGTGGCATAGCATTTATGTCGATGGCGATGCTCCTCAAGCTACCATCAGCGCCAAACTGCCCATCAATTTTTTGGCCTTTAGCCAGTGCTTCAGTGCGCTTGCATTGCGCACAATTGGCAGCTTCTAAACAAACGCTTAAAGACCTGCTACAAGCAATCTCTTTGGTAAAAGCACTGCCACAAGATCACCCACTACGAGCACAAATTGATCATTATCTAGAAGAATGGTCACAGGATATTTTACAGTTAGCCAATCAAAGCTTTCAAGATGGAAAACTAGAAGAAGCAATTGATACTGCTCACAAGATTCCTGAAGATACTCCTGCTTATAAATTGGTAGATGAGAAAGTTGCCAAATGGCGATCAATTTGGTCAAAAGCAGAAAGCATTTATAACCAAGCAGAAGAAGAAATACGTCAACAGCACTGGCATCAAGCGTTTATGCTTGATGCTGAATTGCTGCGTATAGATAATAAGTACTGGATGAATACAAAGTACGATGAACTGAATAAACTGATTGTCAGAACCAAGGAAGATGGAGATAAGTTGGCAAAAGCAGAAAGTCTATCCAAAACTGAGATAGTCAATAACTTACTCCAGGCTATTGAATTGGCAGGTTCAATCGGACAAGATAGTTATCTTTATCAGCAGGCTAAAGACGCAATCCCAGCTTTTGGACGGAAGATGCTGGAATTAGCACAGAAAAAAATCGACCAACATGATGCAGATACAGCAATCTCAATTGTCCAAAAAATTCCTCCAATTGCTGGTCTACAGTCGGAAGCAGAAGATTTTATTTCTCTTGCTGAAGCACAAAGAAGTGCGTGGCTGGGTAATGTTCCAGGTTTAGAGTCAGCAATCTCTCAAGCTCAACAAATTGACTCCACAAGACCAAATTATGACAAAGCACAACAATTAATTGCTCGTTGGCAGTTAGAAATTGAAGATGTTGGTCACCTGGATAAAGCGCGATCGCTCTCTGCAGGCGGAGCAATTCCTGATCTGACAGCAGCCATCCATGAAGCTCAAGTGATTCCTGCTACTAACCCTCGCGCGAAAGAAGCAAGGCAAGACATTGGTCACTGGGTTGCCCAAATCCAGACAATTGAAGATCGTCCTTATTTAGACCGTGCTGATCAACTAGCATTTTCAGAAGATCCTAACTCTTTGCAAGCAGCGATCGCAGAAGCAAGCCAAATCCGCCGAGGTCGTGCATTATATGGAGAAGCACAAAGCAAAATAGCCAATTGGGTTGGCAAAATCCAGCGAATTGAAGACCAGCCTTATTTAGATCAAGCCCGATCACTTGCCCAAAGTGGTGATCTACCTGCTGCTATTAGTGCTGCTCAACGCATTGGACCGGGGCGTTCACTTTCTGGTGAAGCACAAGCTGCTATAGATGACTGGCGAGGACAAATTCGTGCTAAAGAAAACTGGAAGAAAGCACGAGAAATAGCACTTGCTGGTACTCCAGATGCTTTAGCAGAAGCAATTCGGTTGGCCGATCAGATACCTAGTAGTAGCCTATTACGCAGTGATGTTAATGTAGCCCTTGATCAATGGAGTCAGCAACTGCTTGCTATTGCTCGTGCTCAAAGTGAGTCTGATATTAACAGAGGGATTGAGACCGCCAAACTGATTCCACGAGGGACTGCTGCTTACAGTGAAGCACGAGAGCAAATTAGAGCTTGGCGAGAACTTCTCAAGCCTAAGCCCACACCTCCACTGTTTGGATCACCAACACTCAACCTACAACAGTAGAAAAGGGTGTTTTTTGATGAATGCTCACGTTTAAAACTCATGAACCTCACTGTGATTTGAACTTGCGGTCACATTATGGTTCAAAACCTTGCTGTATAAGTTAAATTTCTACTTCGACTATTTCCTCTAAACGATTAATCTCACCCTTTGCCTCTTCAAGTAAGGTGTTCCAATCGTCTGGAGGGTGACCACTTTCAAGCATTTTCTTAAAAACTCGATAAGCATCTGTGCTACTTTCGTAAGCTCGCTTAGAGTTCTCATCATTAACCCAAACGTAAACAATGATTTTGCTCTCTAGATGATATCGAAAAAACAGTCGGTACTGCTGAAAAAATGTAGCTCTGAACCAGTGCTTATAGTCATCACCAAGCGTTGTGCCTTGGCGATAATCACTACGTGTTGGATCTTGAGGAATAATTTCAAATGCCAGCTTTGCTATGGCAGCTAGACGCTTTGTAGCGTTTTTTCTCTTGTAGTCTTTAGGATACTTCTGGCGCAAACGCTCAACTTGCGCCAAAAGTTCATCAAACTGCTTGAGAAAGAGAGGATGGGCAAATATGCTCCACCCATTGATCACTAGCATCTGATTTATAGACAAATCTATTCATCCTCATCAGAGAGTGGGGCATCAAGATCGAAATCAACTTCAGCAACCAAGGATTGAACATGATTAACTAAATCAGGGCTAAGCGCTTGTAAATGCTGAGGATTTTTTTCAATATCTCGTGCAAGAAAATTCAGAAACTGTCCCAGGACAGGATCGCTCTCCGTCTGCTTAGCGCGGGAAATGACGACTTTACCATCGGACTGAATGGTGTAGCAAATTTTATCGCGCTTACTTAAGCCAAGAATTTTGCGAACAGAATCAGGGATTGTAGTCTGATAACGATCAGTAAGGCTAGATTCTACGCATGTAATTTGTGTTACTGCCATAGAAACTCTATAAATTTATTGGTTCAACTTATCACAAGATAATGCATTTGCATTATCTTGTCAAGAATACAATTTGTAAATTCCACAAAACATTTGCCGAAAGTTCACGTGATCGCACTCATGGCACGTATATTTCACGCCTTGAAAGCTCGCTCTCTTGAAGCTTTTTGAGCCAAATTACAAACTGTAGCTATGTTTTAGGTTTTTTCAACTTGAATTAGAAATTCGAACTATATCATGTCCTTTTTGTCCAAGTTTTGGGTAAAAGCATACTCACCAACGCGCCGAATAGTACGAATATCACTGATTTTCTTAATTTGGGTGAAGACTTGCTCAAGTTGAGCACGAGTACGTATATCTATTCCCAAGTCGATTAAGGCCAATTGACCAATAGCTGTTTTGACACTAGCATGGCGTACGTTTATTCCTTGGTCGCTGAGGCGGGACAAAATATCTTTGAGGACTCCCACCCGATCTAAGGCTTCAATTTGCACTTTCACTGGGTAAGTCTCTTGGCGACTATTGTTTTCTGCAGCTTGGTTCCACTTGACTGGGATGAAGCGATCGCTCTCCACACGTTCCAAATTATGACATCCTTGGCGATGTATTGAAATTCCCCTCCCTCTGGTTACCACACCAGTAATCGCTTCTCCAGGAATGGGATGACAACACCCAGCCAAATAATACATCAACCCTTCTACCCCAATAATGGGCGAGTCGTTTGGACGTGTGGTGGTAGAAGAGACCTCCCGTGGTACTTTGGGTGTCGTTGTTGGCTCTTTTACAGGAATTTGGGGTGCGAGATCAATGGGTTGTAGGGCTTTCACCTCATCCCGCCAACGATTTACCACTTGAGTGAGTGTGATTTCACCATAACCCAAGGCTGCTAGTAAATCCTCTGTGGAATGGTAATTACACCTTTGGGCTGCTGCGTGCATCTGTTCTGATTTGAGCACATTTTCAAACCCAGGTTTGCCCAGTTCTTTTTCTAATAACTCCCGACCACGAGCAATATGTTCTGTACGGTGCGATCGCTTGTACCATTGACGAATACGGTTGCGCGCGCCTGAGGTAGCGACAAAGTTTAGCCAATCCAAACTAGGGTGAGAATTTTTCTGGGTAATGATCTCAACTATGTCACCATTTTTCAATGGTGTATCTAGCGTTACCATCCGTCCATTCACCCGCGCCCCAGCACAGTGGTTCCCCACTTCTGTATGAACTCGGTAAGCAAAATCAACCGGAGTTGAAGCTTGAGACAGAGATATCACGTCTCCTCTGGGAGTAAATACATATATTTCTGCGCCAAAGATATCACTATCCAAACCTTCAAGAAAGTTGTGAACAGCAGCCAGACCCTGCTCGTTGATGACTTTTTTAATATCAGCAAATATATATTCTTCTTTGTTAGTAGATTGTGAATGACCAAACTCTTTATATTTCCAATGAGCAGCAACACCATATTCTGCTTGGGCATTCATTTCATAAGTTCTGATCTGAACTTCTAACCTCTTGTGCATTGGTCCAATCACAACCGTGTGAAGGGAACGATAGCCATTTGATTTTGGTGCAGCGATGTAATCAATGAAGTGACTACTATTCCTTCTAGGAGTTTGTGCTGGCCGAAATAAACTGTGTATGAGTCCTAAAGCAGCATAACAGTCTGGGATTGAACTGCAGATGACTCTAATACCGAACAAGTCGTATACAGCTTCAAAACAAGAATTAAAGTTACTAGATAGAAACTTGTTAAACTCATGCGACGGCAATTTGCTAGGCACTAAACCTTTACTATAGCAGTAAAGTTGCTTCATTTTTGCATATATACTATATATGTTTTTTGTTCTTCCTGAAACATCAAATTTATTACCTACGAAACCGTTTTCTATAAGTTTATTACGGATTTCATCAATACAGTAATTCATATACTTCTCTCTTTCTGAGCGGTTTTCAGAAAGTAGAGAGACAATTTTAAAGTAAATTTCTGGTTCTAATTCTCTAAATGAAAAATCTTCTAACTTCCATTTAATATTCCAAAGGCCTAATCTATTTGCAATTGGCACAAAAATTTTAAATGTTTCAATTGTAAAGCTATCTTTTAAAAATGCTTTTAAGCCTCTAATTCGATTAATATTTTCCAGGATAACAAGTCTATAAACAAGTTCAATGACTAGCGCTCTGATATCTCTAGTCACAACAATTATTAGTCTTCTAAAATTTTCTCCTTCAAAGAAGTTAATATTAGAATTAGGCGTTAATTTAAATTTTGATATACATTTAGATAGTATTTTTAAACTTTTCAAGAGATTAGAAATGTCTGTATTAGAATTGACTGTACTTTCTATCTCTTGCTGAGAAGTCTCTTTATTTATTGATGAATATGTGTAAATCAGTCCAGCAATAGCTATATTTAAATCTAACGTTAGGTTATATAGTTCTTTTGCAACAAGTTCTACTATCTGTCCAATAGGCGTTGAGAAAAAATTTTCCTCTTCTAGCTTGCTCAAAAAATCAAGCATTTTATCATCACTAATGCTTGTATTAATATCTCTTTTCTCACTTCTAATTAAATTAGTAAGGTTAAAATCAGTATGTGTTTTTCCTGAAATTAAGGTCATATAACCACCTTGTCAATTTCGCTACATCTTTACACGACTCTTTTGTTTCTTATTCTAGGAATCTTCAGAGTAATACTGGAAAATGTGTAACAATTACAACTTTCGTGTTGCGTTAAGCTCATCAATCATGACTTCCAGCACTTTCTTTCGTGCACTTACTATTTTTTCCCTAGAATATTTGTTTAATCCTCCTTCACAATGTTTCTTAGTGTTTAGAAGATGCTTTCTAATATGTTTGGTGATGACTGTATTTTAATTACACAACCCTGAAATCCAAAATGTCTGATATTTTTGCTACTTCTCTAACACATTCATTCAATTTTTCTGCATCCTTGGACTCAATGGAAACATGGATATCAGCTATCCCCTTACTATTTGTTTCCACACGGACAGCCTGTACATTAATTTTATATCTATAAAATCTTTCTATAATGTCCTTCAATATTCCTATTCTATCGATACAGAGAAACTTAAAAGTGACAACAGGTACTAGATACTCCGGCAGTAACTTTGCTTTTAATTCACTCTTGTATTGATATTTGTACCATCTTCTAATTGCATTTTTGGCTTTATTTGTAGCAACTTGCTTGATCCAAGCTAATTTAGGTTCTGCATTCTCATCTGTCAGGATCTCAACTGTGTCACCAGTGCTTAACACAGCCACTTCACTAGCAAATTCGCCATTGACTTTGACGCTAACCAATCGGTTACCGACATTTGTATGGATTTTATAAGCAAAATCTATAGGTGTTGATTTAGAGGGTAACGATATTAAATCTCCTTTTGGAGTAAAAACATATATTTCCTCCATTGTTAAATCATTTTTTATGCTTTGGATATACTCAGTTGCATCACAAATATCGTCGTTACACGCAACGAGATCATTTAACCACGCAAATTCACTCATTTTTTGCTGGTTATGTTGAGTTGATAACTGAGAGATCCAAGCCAGTTCACTTTGTCTTGTCTGATGCTGTTGAGGAGGTAACTGAGAGAAATCTAGTAAGTGGCCAAGTCTCCAGTATGCTGTAATTCCATACTCTGCCAAATAATCCATTTCTAGGGTCCGGATTTGAACCTCTAGCAGTTTTCCTGTAGTGCCAACAACAACTGTATGTAACGATTGATAGTTATTAGGCTTAGGCAGACCAATATAATCACTAAAACGACCAGGAACCGGGCGGAAGATATCATGCACCACAGCTAAGGTACGATAACATTCCTCATTCGTCTTGACAATTATCCGTAGCACTGCAAAATCATAAATTTCCTGTGAGTCTTTTTGTGACATGAGCATCTTCTGATAAATGCCATAAAGATGCTTAGAACGCTCACTAATTTCGAGACACTCGATTCCAGTTTGCTGAAAACGCTGGCGTAAGATTGCTGTTGATTGAGCAAACCTCTGTTGGCGTAAGGTCTCGTTTTCCTCTACATACTGCACAATTTGCTGGTAAGCCTCACCTTCAATGTACTTGAACGCCAAGTCCTCTAGTTCCGATTTTACCCGCCACATCCCTAAGCGCTGAGCGATAGGAGCAAAAATTTCCCTCGTTTCTAAAGCTATTTGGCGACGTTTTTCTTCCTTAAGGTGTTCGAGTGTGCGCATATTATGTAATCGGTCAGCCAGCTTAACGACAATCACCCGGATATCTTGCGCCATTGCCAAGAACATGCGGCGAAAGTTCTCTGCCTGATTTTCAGTTTTGCTTTTGAAATTCAGCTTTGATAGTTTAGTGACCCCTTCAACCAATCGCCGCACTTCAACACCGAAGCGCTGTTCGATCTCATCAATTGTCACATCTGTATCTTCAACTACATCATGGAGGAACCCAGCTGCTATCATAGGAGCAGTACCTCCCCAATCACGCAATAGTCCAGCCACCGCCATCGGATGACAGATGTAGGGTTCTCCTGATTTGCGGTACTGACCTTCGTGTAAGTCATAAGCAAATTCAAATGCTTGACAAATCAGGTCTGTTTCACCTTGCTTACGGTCCTTTGGCGATGGGCTATGAAAACATTTTTGTAGCCATTCGGGAAGAGTAATATCAATTGAGGAATCCAATAATATACTGCTCATACAATTTATCCAATCAAAACAAAAGGTACTCGATTTTTAAGTTAGAAAGTTACCCGAAAATTGGGTTTTTTAGCGTCAACAGATTATTGTTGTTTGCGTTAGGCTGCTAGATAGCTTAAGCTTGCTTTCTAATAGCGATGGTCTTTTAACTACTCATCAGTTTGACCAACGCGGCGAATACTAATAATGTCGCTCAGTTTTTTAATTTTCGAAAAAATTTGTTCAAGTTGAGCGCGATCGCGTATATCTATTCCTAAGTCTATCAAGGCTGGCTGACCAATAGCAGTTTTAACATTAGCATGGCGCACATTTATTCCTTGGTCACTTAAGCGTGACAAAATATCTTTGAGGACTCCTACCCGATCTAAAGCTTCAATCTGTACGTCTACTGGGTAAGTCTCTATATGAGTGTTATCGTCTACTACTGTTGTGTTCCAACTCACCGGAACTAAATGAGTACACTTGACATTTGCCAAATGATGACAGCATTGGCGATGAATTGAAATGCCTTTACTTCGAGTGACAACACCGATAATTGGCTCCCCAGGAAGGGGATGACAACACTTAGCCAGATGATACTCTAACCCTTCTACACCAACCATTGGGGAATCACTAAATCCAGAAATTGCATCTGGTAATGCTTTTGGTGTTGGGTTTTTCTTTGATAGAGTTGGAGGCAAAATGGCAATTGGTTGTTGCGCTTTCACCACTTCTCGCCAACGACTGAGTACGAGGTTTAGTGTAATTTCACCATAACCCAAAGCTGCAAGTAAATCTTCTAGTGATTGGTAATTACACTGCTGCACTACAGTCTGCATTTGTTCTGACTGAAGCCAACTTTCTACACCCGTTTTCCCAAGTTCTTTTTCTAACAATTCTCGGCCACGGGCAACATTTTCTTCACGGCGCGATTGCTTGTACCATTGTTTAATCCGGTTTTTTGCTGCCGAAGTTCTGACAAAGTTTAACCAATCCAAACTGGGATGACTATTCTTTTGTGTAATAATCTCCACAATATCGCCGTTTTGTAATCGGGTAGAGAGTGGTACTATCCGTCCATTGACTCTGGCTCTTGCACAATGGTTCCCGACTTCTGTGTGAATGCGATAGGCAAAGTCCACCGTCGTAGAACCAGGATTTAAGGCAACCAAATCCCCCTTAGGAGTGAAGACGTAAACATCATCTTCAAATAAGTTATCTTTAATACTTTCTAAATATTCCTGAGCATCCTTTAAGTCGCTTTGCCACTCTAGCAATTGCCGCAACCAGGTAAACTTCTCATTCACCGCACTCGGCTTAGTGTTAGCGATCCCTCCAGTTTCTTTGTACTTCCAGTGAGCTGCAATTCCGTACTCAGAAACATGGTGCATGACCAAAGTGCGGATCTGTAATTCCAAAGGACGCCCATCAGGACCAATGACAGAAGTATGTAGCGATTGGTAAAGATTCGGTTTTGGCAAACCTATATAATCTTTGAATTTGCCAGGAATTGGACGAAAAACGTCATGCACTACCGCCAAAGCACGATAGCATTCCTCATTGGTTTTCACAATAATTCGTAGCGCTGCCACATCATAGACTTCTTGTGAGTCTTTGTGGGACAGCAGCATTTTCTGATAAATACTATAAAGATGTTTAGAACGTCCACTAATATCAAGATAAGCAATGCTAGCTTGCTGCAAACGCTGACTTAATATTTCTGTCGATTGAGCTAATCTCTGTTGACGCGAGGTCTTTGTTTCAGACACATACTGCACAATTTGCTGGTAAGCCTCGCCTTCGAGGTACTTAAATGCCAAGTCTTCTAGTTCCGATTTCATCCACCATATTCCCAAGCGGTTGGCTAACGGTGCAAAGATTTCCCTAGTCTCTAAAGCAATTCGTCTGCGTTTTTCATCCGGCAGATGTTCGAGTGTACGCATATTATGCAATCGATCTGCCAACTTAACCACAATCACTCGAATGTCTTGCGCCATTGCTAAGAACATGCGGCGAAAGTTCTCTGCCTGATTTTCGGTTTTGGTTTTGAAATTCAGTTTTGATAACTTAGTGACCCCTTCGACCAATCGTCGCACTTCAACACCAAAGTGCTGCTCGATCTCTTCAATTGTCACATCCGTATCTTCAACTACATCATGGAGGAATCCAGCTGCTATCATAGCAGCACTTCCGCCTAAGTCACGTAACAATCCCGCTACTGCTATTGGATGACAAATGTAGGGTTCTCCTGATTTGCGGTATTGACCTTTATGTAGTTGATAGGCAAATTGAAATGCTCGGCGAATCAAGACTGTCTCAGCAGTCCTCTGGTCGTTTCTAGGTTCAGCCCCTTCTGCAGATGGGCTGTTAAAACACTTTTGTAACCATTCTGGAAGGGAAATATCAATCGAGGAATCTAACACTATACCGCTCATACAATCGGAACTAGAGGTGCTTGGTTTTTAACAGTTATCAGTTATCAGTTATCGGTTATCAATTATTCAGTTATCAGTTTTGCCACTTGGGAACAGTTTGGAAACCAGTGGGTGACAGGTGTTGATGGCGGAACCCAATCCCCTACAACAAGCGTCTAATAACCCATAACTGTTTACTTTTCACTGATTCGTTAGTAGTTGGTGCAGTGTGTGGTCAATTTCCTGAGAGTCTAGTGCCAAGTTCTAGTATGGGTGTCAAGTATCATAATCCAGGAAATTGATGGGTGGCAAATACAACCTGTCGATTGCATCTGCTATGTGAGAGCAGCAAAAAAGTTGAAAAACTTTTATTGTAGAAGAAAAAATTCTTAACATTAATACTATCTTAACTAGCACTGAATGTCTCTCAACCACCAAAAATATCACGACTTTACAACCTTGCTTGAGCAGTTACGCTCAGAGCTGATTGCGAACCAACTAGATACACCCCAATTGCGGAAGTATACTACATCATTGCAGCAATTTTTTCAGCAACAGGTTGTTCCCTTAGCTGAAGAGGTCACAGATAGCGCTACTCAAAGGCATGTACAGTCTTATCAGACAGAAATGAGTAAGCAAATGCGACTACTGGAAATAGATGTGATGTTTTTTCAAGCGGCACGGCAAGCTTCTACTATGCAAGTCAGAGTCGATGCCTTACTTAATCGCTTAGGAATTCTCATCGATTACTGTAATGCTATTGTGCAACCCCAAGGGGATCAGGGAAAATCAGAGGATACAAAATAAAAATCAGTAGTGACTATCGATTATTCACTATTAACCATTAATTATTGATTATTTTTTGATGAGAGAAGCTTTATTTTGTGTAGAAAATTTACGAATTGCTTATCCCCATAATAATGATGAACAGCCCATCTGGGCAGTTGATGATGTGTCTTTCACTTTACAACCTGGTGAAAGAATGGGATTGGTAGGAGAGTCGGGTTGTGGTAAATCAACCTTAGGCAGATCTGCAATGCGGTTATTACCACCTTCTAGTCGCATTGAGGGAATGGTGAAGTTTCAAGGTCGTTCGGTGTTTGACCTCACACAAACAGAATTACGGCAATTTCGGGGAGAGGTGGTGGCGTTGGTATTTCAAGATCCCATGACACGCCTTGATCCGTTGATGACCATTGGCAATCATTGTCTGGAAACATTGAAGGCTCATTCACCAGGACTGTCAACACGGGAGGCAAAGGCAAAAGCACTCTCTACCTTGGAAAAAGTCAAGATTCCAGCTAGTCGATGGAATCAATATCCTCACGAATTTAGTGGAGGAATGCGCCAAAGGGTGGCGATCGCCTTAGCTTTACTCCTTAACCCCAAATTAATTGTTGCTGATGAACCCACAACTAGCTTAGATGTAACAGTCTCTGCTCAGATTTTGCAGGAATTAACGCGACTGTGTACAGCAGAAAACATGGCGTTACTGCTGATTTCTCACGATCTGGCTGTTGTCGCCGAGTATTGTGATCGCATTGGGGTCATGTATAAGGGCAAAATGGTAGAAATGGGGTCTTCCCGAGATGTTTTCCAAAATCCACAACATGAGTATACGCGATCGCTCCTGCAAGCGGCTTTACATATTCAGGCAGATCAGGGGAGTGGGGAGTCGGGAGTCGGGAATAAGGGAGAGGCGTTAAACTCTGTCTCCCCCATTTTGCGTGTCACAAATTTAAAACAGTACTACACCTTAGAACCTAACTTTGTAGAGCGACTGTTTCAGAGCCAAAATCAGACAATTAAAGCAGTGGATGATATTACTCTGGAACTTTATCCAGGGGAAATTTTAGGATTAGTAGGGGAGTCTGGTTGTGGTAAAAGTACTCTATCAAGAACGATATTGCAACTTATCCGCCCAACATCAGGTAAAGTCGAGTTTTTGGGACGGGATCTAACAACCCTATCGGGTCAAGAAATACGGCAGTGGCGACGACAAATACAAATGGTTTTTCAAGATCCCCACGCTTGTTTGAACCCAGCAATGACAGTTGGACAAAGTATTGCAGATCCTGTGCTGATTCACAAACTAGCAGATCCACATCAGGCAAAACAAGAGGTCGTCTGGATGTTGGAAAAAGTGGGATTAACCCCGCCAGAACTTTATATAGATCGTTATCCATCGGATCTGTCTGGTGGACAGCAGCAACGAGTTGCCATTGCTCGTGCTTTGATCACTCGTCCCAAACTGATCATCTGCGATGAACCAGTGAGCATGTTAGATGCTAGTGTGCAGTCACAAGTTTTAGATCTCATGTTGCATTTAAAAGCAGAATTTGATTTAACATATCTATTTATTACTCATGACCTCTGGTTAGCTCGCTTTTTGTGCGATCGCATCGCCGTTATGAACAGTGGCAAAATTGTAGAAATCGGTTCTAAAAATCAGATTTTTAACAATCCTCAACACCCTTATACAAAAACCCTACTCGCTGCTGCTCCCTTACTAGCAAACAGTTAACAGTTATCAGTTAACGGTTATCAGTTATCAATCAGCATTATTATTGACCTAACCCCCCAACTCCCCAACTCCCCACTCCCCCAATGACTATTCGTGATGCTACTGAAGCTGATTTGCCAGCAATTGTGGCTATTTACAATTCTGCAATTCCTAATCGGCTAGCAACTGCTGATTTAGAGCCAGTGTCGTGCGAAAGCCGTCTATCTTGGTTTCATAACCGATCCCCTTCAAAACATCCCCTTTGGATCATTGAAGTAGAGGATGTGGTTGCTGGATGGCTGAGTTTTCAGTCCTTTTATGGGCGACCAGCTTACTATGCAACTGCTGAGATTAGTATTTACATTGCACCACAATATCATCGACGTGGGTTAGGACAGCAACTTTTAACACAAGCCATCCACTGCAGTCCTAGGTTGGGTATAAAGACCTTATTAAGCTTAATTTTTGCCCACAATCTCCCGAGTTTGAAGTTATTTCAAAAATTCAACTTTCAACGTTGGGGACATTTACCCAAAGTTGCAGACCTTGATGGTGTTGAATGCGATTTGATCATCATGGGTCTCAAGCTCTAACAGAAATTCATAACAAATTTAAACTAACTATTGAATCTTCAGGGAGTGCTTGTGGTGCTTCAGTCTCGAGCAATTCAACAGACATTTTGTTATGCTTTGGTTCAGGAATTGAACGCTTCAACTCTTTTGCTGTCTTAATCCACTCTTGCATAACAACTTCTACATTTTGTAATGCCTCTTGGTAGGTAGAACCATCTGCAGCACAACCTGGTAATTCTGGAACTTCAGCAATAAATGCTTGGTCTTCTTCACTCCAGTAGATTCCGATTTCATATCGGAGCATGATCTTGACCTCCTAGCTGATACTTAAGAAGTACCTCACGAACTTTTTTAACTTGATAGGGTTTGGCTTTTCCTTTGCTGTGTTGTAGGTTTAAGATTTCCTCAACATCTTTTTTGGTGAATATATAATGACTACCACGAATACGTTCATCAAAGCCTAATTTGTTCAATAGTTGCCACAATTGAACAAAAGGAATGTCTGCATCGGATACTCCCAAGAGAATTTTAGATAAAAGTTGGTCTTGTTGACTCACGATATTTGAATAAAGCTCTTAGATTATCTATTTAATCCTACCAAAGTCGAAATTTCTCTTTCTACCAACTTGTTGAATTCTTGAGACAAATTGACACAAAAATAGAGACGTTATATCAACGTCTCTACTTGTGGAGTTACTAAAGATTTAGAACCTACTCAATCCCTTCTATTCGATCTTCAACCTCCTGATACAACTCGCGTAGCAATTCTAAATTGCTTTCACTTGTCTCCCAATAACCACGACCATTCACTTCCAACAAAGTGCTTACAACCTTTCGGAAAGAATGAGGATTGAGATTCATCAAGCGATTGCGCATTGCTTCATCCTGAATAAATGTGGCATTGGTATCCTCATAGATCCAGTTATCAACAGCACCAGCAGTTGCACTCCAACCCATTGTATTGACCAACCGCTTTGACAGTTCCCGCACACCTTCATAACCGTGAGACAGCATACCCTCATACCACTTAGGATTCAACAACTTGGTACGGGCATCCAAACGCACGGTCTCTGATAAAGTACGAACTTGAGCATGAGCTGTCGTTGTATCAGCAATGTATGATGCTGGTGTTTTGCCATCACCCCGCAAGCTGCTAACAACCTTAGTGGGATCAGAGTCGAAGTAGTGAGAAACATCTGTCAAGCTGATCTCGGAAGAGTCAAGATTTTGGAAAGTCGCCTCAGCTGTTTTCAAGGTGCTTTCAAAAATCTGCCGAGATTGTTCCATGCTACCGGGGTTATCAGCACTGAAAGCAAAAGACTTCCGCTTCAGATACATTTCTTGCAATTCTGCTTCGCTCTCCCAAGTGCTGTTTTCTACTGCTAAATTGATATTTGACGAGTATGAACCAGAAGCATTGGAAAAGACGCGAGTTGCAGCTTGGCGCAAATTGATCCCCATTTCTTCTGCTTGCTGCAGGGCATGTTTACGGACATAATTCATAGAAGGAGGCTCATCAGCTTCCGCTGCCATCTTCACGCCTTGATCAAGCAGATTCATCTGATTGATAAATAGGTCGCGAAATACACCAGAGCAGTTGATCACTACATCAATGCGAGGACGTCCCAACTCTTCTAGAGGTATCAATTCTAACTTATTGACTCTTCCTAGAGCATCAGGAACAGGTCGTACACCTATCATCCACATAATTTGTGCTAGTGATTCCCCGTAGGTTTTGATGTTATCTGTTCCCCACAAAACACAGGCAATGGTTTCTGGATACTTACCGCCGTTGTCTGCTGATTGACGTGCCAAGAGCCTGTCTACGACAATTTTGGCTGATTGCACAGCAGCAGTGGTAGGAATTGCTTGGGGATCAAGGGCGTGGATATTTTTACCTGTGGGCAAAACATCCGGGTTACGGATAGGATCACCACCAGGCCCAGGTAGAATGTACTCACCTTCTAACCCTTTCAGCAATGCTCCTAATTCATTGTCAGCACAAACTTGTTGTAGACAAAACTCCAAATACTCAAATAGACTTTGGATTTTAGATTTGGGATTGGAAAATTGGGAATTAGAGTCTAAGATGGGGAATCCCAAATCCACAACCGCTTGTATCCAAGGCTCTTTCTTACCCATATTGAAAAAGTTGAGCTTGGAAACCAGGGAAACCCTACCTTCAGCATCGGTTTGCTCTTGGACAAGCGCAGAAACTGCAGCGCGGGTTGCCATTGTGATATCTTGCAGCAACTGGACATCTTCCAATACGCCTTTGTCGCTGTTTTGGTAAATTTCGTCGATATCTCGCCCGACACTGCTAGCAATAATTCGTGGCAAACTGGGAATTTCTTCCTCAGAACGATCCAAGCTGGCAATGTTGACTAAGGTCGCAATTGCTTCCTCTGCACTGGGGGGTTTTCCAATGACGTGTAACCCACATGGTAAGAGTCTGGATTCAATCTCCATCAACTTGCGGTATACCACGCCAACAATAGTATCCCGCTCTTCAACGGTCATATCTTTGGCGTCAGTCTCTGGTATGTCGATATCCTTGTCCAAATTTACCATCCGGCATTTATCCATGATGGTATTAACAATAGGAATGCCACGTCCAGAGTCTTTCAGGGTTTGGTAGGAACCAATCAAATCACTAAGTTCCTTCAAACCTTTATATAAACCGGCATTTTCTGCAGGAGGAGTTAAATAGGAAATTGTCTCTGCATAGCTACGACGCTTAGCAATTGTCGCCTCACTAGGATTATTTGCTGCGTAGTAGTAGAGATTGGGGATCGAACCAATCAGGTTATCAGGATAACACTCCCCAGACATCCCCATTTGTTTGCCTGGCATGAATTCCAAAGAACCATGAGTGCCAAAGTGCAATACGGCGTCAGCTTTCCAAATCTCTTCTAGGTAGGTGTAGTAAGCAGCGAAACCGTGGTGCGGACTTGCGGAACGAGAAAACAGTAGCCGCATTGGGTCACCTTCGTAACCAAATGTCGGTTGCACTCCAATAAACACATTACCGAAGTGTTTACCGTAAATCAGTAGGTTTTGACCATCGCTGTTGAGATGTCCTGGTGGTGGTCCCCAGTTCTCTTCTAACCTTTGAGAGTATGGTGTGAGTTCTTCATATTCAGGAACTGACATCCGGTAGGCAATGTTAAGTTCAGGGCTGCTGTACTGCGCTTGTGCGTCATGGATGACTTGTTCCATCAACTCTTGAGTACTTGCGGGCAAATCTTGCACGTCATAGCCATTATTCTTGAGGGCTTTCATCACCTCGTAAATAGAGCCAAAAACATCCAAGTAAGCAGCAGTTCCTACATTACCTTTATCTGGTGGAAAGCTGAACACGGTGATTGCAACTTTCTTGTCCAACTTCGGCTTACGCCGTAGGTTTGCCCATTTTAGAACACGTTGGGCAACGGACTCGACACGATCTTGTAGGGCGATCGCTTTTCCTGTTGCTCCATCACGTCCCGACAAAATAATTGGTTCAATCGCACCATCCAATTCAGGAATTGCAATTTGCAAAGCAACTTGAATCGGGTGTAGACCCAAATCACTATTAATCCATTCCTCTGTTGTTTGGAACACCAGAGGTAGCACAACCATATAAGGACAATTCAAACGCTTGAGAGCTTCAATCGCCTTGGGATGGTCTTGACGTGCTGGTCCACCCACCAATGCAAAACCAGTCAGTGAGACGACTGCATCTACAAGAGCGTGAGAAGCTGTTCCCTGTTTTTGGTGACTTGGATCATAAAAGTACGCATCGACGGGTTTTGAGAAGTCCAACCCCCCAGCGAATACAGGAATAACCCTTGCACCTCTGGCTTCAAGCTCTTGCACTATTGCGACATAGTGAGCATCATCACCTGTCACCAAGTGCGTACGTTGTAGTACTAACCCAATACATGGTGCTAATGGGTCTTTTAAATCACTAGTTATATCCTTACGGCTCATATACCAGTTGAGGTATTCCCTAACATCCTCAAACATTGAGGGTGCCAAAGGATGCCAAATCCCCATATCAGGATAAACAACTGGTTCTTTATATTCTAAGGACGCAGAATTTCGCGTCTGAACACCTTTCAATACATATTTATCCGCTAGCATCAGTAAGAAGTTCTCCAGGTTCTCTGGCGAACCACCTAGCCAATACTGAAAGCTGAGCATGAAATGTCGTGCGTCCTGTGCTTTGTCCATAGGGAGGTACTTTAGCACTTGCGGCAGTGTTCTCAGTAGTTTCAGCATTCCATCTTGGAAACCCGCGCCGGATTTTTCCTTGCGCTTTCGCATGAACTGTGCTATCACGCTTTTAGACTGACCCAACTGTGCCAGAGAAAAGCTACCCATTTTATTTAGGCGCATCACTTCTGGCATAGAAGGAAAGACTACGGCAACGTCCAAGCGATCGCGCTGCGGTGATACTGCTGCTACTAATTTCTGGGCTAAATCCTCGATAAAAATGAGTGAGGCAATAAAAATATTGGCGCTCTCGATGTCCCGTTTAAACTCCTCGTAGTTTTCTGGGTCTCGGAGTTCCTCAATTAAGTAACCACTGATTTCTATCGCTAGGTCAGGATTATTTTCGTTAATCGCCCGAACCGCTTGTGACAAGGCACTCTGGTATTGGGACTCTAACACGACATAGACCACCTTAATTAAACGCCGTCCGCGCAAATTATCAGGCGTCATATGTCTAATGGTGGACTTGACGTGGGTGAACATGCTTATGAGGCTCCTTTGATGCGTGTTCTCTGGTGTTCTCTATTGTTAAGTACTGTTTGGCATTCATCTGCCACTCAGACTTCCTCTCTATTAAGGAATCTGAGTTTTTTTTATCAGAAAATGCTTGTTCAGTGGGCATTTTGTCGTCTATCTGACACAAAACGATATAAAAAAAGAAATGTTTTTTAAAAAATATTAACTTATTTTAAGAGTATTCACTCACAAAAATGTAACAAAAAATTAACAAACCATAGAACCTCCTGAAAAGTGGGACCCTTCCTCAGGTGGTGTTTAAGACAAATCTATGTTTGAAAACCAATTAATCACTATGTTTGAAAACCAATTAATCAGCTTATTAGCCTACTTTTAGGCCTTCAATACTCCTTCTTCTTAAAATGGACGACCTAATGAGCCTTAGGGAACATGAACTGTTTTCATGCATTCGAGTGTATGCAAATCCCTTACGCCCACTCTCTTTTTTCAAAAAACGGCAAATAACAAATGACAGATACTGATATTTTGATTCTTTCCAATGGTCCTGGAGAAGTCACAACATGGGTACGTCCAGTAGTAAAAGCATTGCGGCAAAAACTGGGAAATGACCGTTCCCAAGTCAGGATTTCCGTAGTTTTGTCACCTTGCCCTAATGCGAGTGGCAAAGAGGCTGCAATTGCTCAGTCTTTTCCAGAAGTAGACCGAGTGCAAGCACCAGAGTATTTTTGGAAGTTTTTGCTTTGGGGCAAAACCATTGAAAATTGGGACTGGCGAAATCGGGGTGTGGTTGTTTTTCTAGGAGGGGATCAATTTTTTGCTGTTTTGATTGGCAAAAGGCTTGGTTATCGCACTATTGTTTACGCTGAGTGGGAAGCACGTTGGCACAACTTAATCGACCGTTTTGGAGTCATGAAACCCCAAGTCTCGGACCATGTACCTCAGAAATATGCCCATAAATTTACAGTTGTCGGAGATTTGATGGTAGAAGCTCAAACAGGAATATCCCCCTCGTCCACGCCAGTTGCTCCACTTGGGGAGACCCCAAGACCGCACTGGCTCCCCTTGTCCCCCTTGTCCCCCTTGTCCACGCCAGTTGCTCCACTTGGGGAGACCCCAAGACCGCACTGGCTCCCCTTGTCCCCCTCTTCCCCCTCGTCCTCCTCCCAACTCATTGGCTTACTCCCTGGATCAAAAGCAGCAAAATTGATGCAAGGCTTGCCATTGACTTTGGCGATCGCACAGGATATTCATGCAAAAAGACCAGAGACTAGGTTTGTCATTCCTGTTGCTCCAACTTTGGATTTACAAACTTTAGCCAGTTTTGCCGATCCCCAGAAAAACCCTTTTGTTGAAACCTTTGGGAAAGTTTCAGCTAAATTAGTCGAGTCTGAACATCCTATTTTACAAACAGCTGCTGGCCTATCTGTAGATTTGTGGACTCAAACACCTGCCTATGACTTATTATCCCAGTGTACCCTCTGCTTGACTACAGTAGGAGCAAACACTGCTGAACTAGGTGCTTTAGCAGTCCCGATGATTGTTTTGCTCCCAACACAACAACTAGACGCGATGCGCTCTTGGGATGGGTTACCAGGACTTTTAGCCAATTTGCCTCTAGTTGGTTCCTTGTTTGCCAAGTTCATTAACTGGCTATTTCTAAGACGTAAGAGTTTATTAGCATGGCCTAACATTTGGGCAAAAGAAATGATCGTGCCAGAACTCGTAGGAAAACTCCAACCAAAAGATGTAGCATCAATGGCACTAGACTTTCTGTCTCATCCAGAAAAATTGGCAGAAATACAGACAAAACTTAGAAACATCCGAGGTGAACCTGGAGCAGCTGAGAAGATAGCACAGCTGGTGGAAGAGGAGTTAGGTCCTAACTCTCAATCCGACGTTCCATCACGCCGTCCCAGTTCATAAACACCACAACCAATACAGGCTAGTATCCCAATGCTGATCGCCCAACTACGACCTAAGCTGAGTTCAACGCCCCAGTTACACAAAGAGCCAAATGCTAAAAAAGGCACAATACTCAGTAGAGAAGCGTAAAAAGCATTTTGAGACTCTCTGGCTTTACGAGTCTGTTCATACTCTGTTTTGCTGGTGTAGAGCGATCGCTCGGCGAAGTTAAACCAGCGGTCTAGTTGGTGAGTGACCCATTCACTCACTGGTGAGAAAGCTAGATATAGCGCTAGAGACCATAAACTCGCGCCAGCGATCGCAGTAGTGCTTAACTCAAAGCTGAAGGGCAATATTTCAGTCAGCATGGCTTATGAGAGTCATCCGAAAGGTTGCTGCAACGTTTGAAGGTCATTTTAATCATAGATTTTATAGCATTTCTACATACCATTGACTGATTCTTTTCTATGCAATCTTAAATTAAGCGTGAGGGACGAGAATCTCAGTTTTTAAAGAAACTGAGATTCTGAGATTTTTAATTTTTACAATTCTGACACGGATTGCTATGGTCTTTTATAAAAATAAAAGCTCAGGGGCAATGCGATATTGTACGTGTATTGTCTTTATTAAAAGATTTTCTGAAATTAAGTTTATAAATCGCCTAATCTATCACTCAATAATTCTGGTAACCAATTATAAGAAACAATTTACATTTCATCTGTAAGTAAAACTCCCATTAATTGAATCTACGGTCATTATCGGTAACCTAATATGCTAACATTAACTCTTGGCTATTCAATTTAGCTAAAACACTTACTTTAAACTGTATCTTCAAATTCAATTGATGATGACTTGAAATTTAACAGTCCTTCAGACTATATCCGCGCTATATATAGTCTCCACTCCATCACTTAATACCAAAATATCCTCAAGTAAGACCTATGTAAAAGATAAAAATAATACATAAGGCTTACGAGAGGAACATGAAAAGTGAGAAAAGTCATAACACAACTGTATTAATTTAAGGGATGAAAAATGAGTCATCGGCGACAAAGAGTAGCAATTTATGGTAGTAGCTTAGTCGTATTAGGATTAAGCATTGTAAGTTTAATAACTCTACTGCCGAAGCCAGCAAAAGTTAAGGCTACACAAGCTAACACAAAACAGACCGCAATTAGTAAAAGTTGGTTAGCAGCCTCATTTCCTGTAGAAAATTTTCAAGCCTACACATCCGGTTTTGGCTACCGCCGTTCTGCTACTGGTGGCAACAATTGGGAATTTCACAGTGGTTTAGACATTGCTGCTCCAGAAGGCAGTTATATTCGCAGTTGGTGGACAGGTACAGTTATTAAAGTTGGGGATCACAACGCTTGTGGAACTCATATTGTCATTCAATCTGGCGAATGGCAACATACTTACTGCCACATGCAAGGAGAAGTTGAAACTGCATATGGTCGTCGCTATTTGGTAGATCGCGCAGGTGGGATTCAAATTGCAGAAGGTCAGCAAATACCAGGTGGCTACAGAATTGGTCGAGTAGGCATGACTGGACGTACAACGGGACCTCATCTGCATTGGGGACTAAAGTACAGTAACAACTACATAGATCCAGCAGCCGTTCTCCAAGCAATGTTCTCCCAGCAACAACTTGCCAGAGGCGCAGCCTCTCCATCGAACCCCAAACAGTCAGCAGTCACTATTGAAGAATCAAAAAACGTCAGAGATTCCGGAGATTGAACATTATTGGTTAACAGTTATAGCAATCCTATTTGAGTTACAAATTCGCTAGCCCTCAGAAACCCGGTTTCTCTGTGTTTACGAATCATTTAGGATTGCTATAGTAGTTAGCTGTTTAGTTGTTAGTTATTAATTGTTAGTAATTAATACCTAAATAATACTCCTAAACGCCAGTTGCTACAACGGGGGGAACCCCAACGGACAGTTCGCTCAAGTCGGGAGACCCGCCCACGCGACTGTCCTCCGCAACGCACTGGCTCCTCCTA
>JAJPJF010000225.1 GCA_021324415.1 Nostocales cyanobacterium Centralia_MAG_434 | reverse complement strand
TGCTGCATAACGGGCTACATAGGCTCCAACTCTGTCTATCCGCGTTGGGTCTTTTCCGCTTAAAGCTGCACCACTGTGTCGCGAATACTCTCCATAAGTATCTATAGCATTCTTTCTACCTGTTAACCCAGAATGAACAGAAGGACCACCGATCGCAAATGGAGCATCAGACTCTATAAATATTATGGTCTTTGGATCAGGCTTGAGTACTTCATCTTGAAAGACGACATTAATAACAGTCTCTCTAAGATCATCTTGTAGCTGCTGAAGACTAGCCCCATTTGACATTGGTAGTCTGTTTTGACTGGCAATCATCGTGATGCTATAGATTCTGTAAGGTTTGCGATCGCGATATTCGATCCCTACTTGAGTTTTACCATCAGGTGCCAGGTATGGAAGTATTTTCTCCAGCCTGACAGTAGTCATCCGCTTTGCCAACTGGTGTGCCAGCCATATTGGCAGTGGCATAAGGGCAGCAGTTTGGTTGCAGGCAAAACCAAAGACTGTCACCTGGTCCTTGACAGGAATTCTTTCTATTTCTTCTTCAGATAGTTTTTTTTCATCTAAGAAACGACACTCACTAGAAGTCGTTTCCTTTAAGCTAGTCATGACACTACAGGTCTTAGAATTAAAATCAGGCTTGTCGTAACCGATCTGCTTGATAACCTGTCTAGCTACTTTGGTGAAATCTATGATCACGTCTGATTCAAACCGGGCGGCTATAAAGATGATCGCTGTGGATACGGCACATTCCGTAATGATTCTGGCGAAGGGATCTCGTTGCAAGAACTGATCGACAATTGCATCGCTGATTTGATCACAGAGTTTGTCTGGATGTCCTTCAGTGACAGACTCTGATGTGAACATAAAGTCTTTTTTCATAGATTTTTACCTGGTGGTATTTGCTTTGTGCTTTCATTCACGACAAGCGGTAATAAAGCGCTACTACCAATGACGGCACCATCAAGAAGATTGATAGGCGTCAAATGGAGAAGATGCCTAAGCCCCGGTACCGATGCTGCTAATATCTGAAGAGCAAATGAGCCTCCTAAAGCAATAACTAAGTATTGGTTAGCTGGCAGTTTTTTCTCACTGAAAATACTATGAGTTTGAGAACGGCAACTAAGAGTGTGTAGCAGTTGTGCTGATGTCAGGCTGAAAAAGCCAATAGTACTTGCTTGAGGTCCAATGCCGTAGCGCATGATGCTGTATCCATAAGCTGCTAGAGAACTGGCAGAAATAGTTGCTGACTCAAAGGCGATTCTCTGCAAATCAGATGTTTGAATAATCCGTTCTTGAGGATTGCGCGGTGGCTGACTCAACACATCTGGTTCCGCTGGCTCTAGGGCAAGGGCAAGACCAGGGAAAATATCTGTTACCAAATTCAGCCAGAGAAGTTGGATGGCATTTAGTGGTTGGCCTAGACTACCTGCTGTCGCTGTCAGCATCACCATGATTTCACTTAAATTTGTCGATAGAAGGAAATGCACAGATTTTCTAATGTTGTTATAAATTGTCCTGCCATGACTAACGGCAATAATCATAGTTTCTAGATTGTCATTTTCTAAAACGACATCAGCCACTTCACGGGCTGCATCTGTGCCTGTATGTCCCATGGCAATACCAACATCTGCTTTCTTTAGGGCAGGAGCATCATTTATTCCATCTCCTGTCATGGAAACTACTTTTCCTGCGCTCTGGAGAGCTTGGACTATTTGCAGCTTATTTGTAGGATTAACTCGAGCAAAGACATGGACGTGATCGCACAGTCCCTTCATCACTTCAGGATTGATCTGACTCAAGTGAGTTGAATCGAGAATTTCTAGTTGTTCACCCCTGCTGAGATTCAATTCCTTAGCGATCGCATAAGCTGTCGGGCTTTGATCTCCAGTGATCATGACTGTATTGATTCCAGCCTGGTGAAAAACACCCATCAATTTTGTAACTCCATTCCTGATAGGATCTGCCATTCCTACCAACCCTAGCCAAATCAGATCTTGAGGCTTACTAACATTTTCTTGTGTGTTCATGTTATTGCTGTATGCAGATCCCAAAACCCGTAGCCCCTTGCCTGCCATATATTCGTTTTCGACCTCTATAGCCAGCTTGTCTGCTTCTTGGAGTGGAACAATCTCTTCATCCTTGATCTGCCAGCTACACATTTCTAGCACTTCTGTTGGGCTTCCCTTAACAGCAACTAACTTCTGATTTTGACCATTAGCATGAAAAGTACTGACGAAATTCTGGTTTTCTGAGCGTTGATGGATGCTAAGCATAGGGTAATTTTTTCTAAGTTGGATGATGTCTACACCAGAACTAATTGCCATGTGAATCAAAGCATTTTCTGTAGCAGAACCTTTGACAAGATATTCGCCATCTTCTTGCCTGCTGACTTCACTCTCATTGCAAAGAACCAACACATGAATCAGTTTTAAGAGTTGATTGCAGGTATAGGGACTGATATGCTCTGTTCCAGCGATGAATTTGCCATCAGACACCTTAATGCACTTTGTACCTATCGATAGTTCAACAACAGACATCCTATTTTCTGTGATCGTTCCGGTTTTATCTAGACAAATTGTCTGAACGGAACCAAGAGTTTCCACAGCATCAAGACGGCGAATAAAAACATGATGCTGTTTCATGTTGGCGATCCCTAAAGCAAGAGTTGTGGTGGCAATTGTGGGCAATCCTTCTGGAACTGCAGCTACTGCTAAGGATATAGATGTTTTGAGCATTTCCATCAAACCATATCCTCGCAAGAGCCCGATGCCAAAGACACCAGCACAAACGGCCCCTGATATCATTACCAACTGACTACCTGCTTGGTCAAGTTGTTTTTGCATCGGGGTTTCTGGCAATTGAGCTTCGCAAACCAAGGTTTGAATTTTGCCCATTTCTGTAAACTTTCCCGTTGCCACAACCACAGCTAGCCCTTGTCCGCCAGTGACTACAGTCCCCATGTAGACCATATTCACGCGATCGCCTAACGGGATATCTTGAATAGTGAGCGCTTCGGTAATTTTATCAACTGGCATACTCTCACCAGTCAGAGCCGACTCATCAACACTCAAACGATCCGACTCAATTAATCTGGCATCTGCTGGTACATAATTACCCCTTTTTAGCACCAAAATATCTCCCACGACAATTTCTTCAGCGCTGATTTCTTGCAGCTTGTTATCTCTGAGCACGAGGGCAGATGGTTTCACCAGACTCTTGAGGGAATTAATTATCTTTTCTGACTGGTTTTCTGTGGTAAAACCAATCACAGCATTAATGACAACTACCCCCATAATCACTAAAGCGTCAGACATTCCTCCAGTGGCAATTGAAAGCCCCGCTGCTGCAGCCAGCAAAGCTACAGGAAGCGATTTGAACTGGTCAATAAAAATACTCAACTGGGAACGGCAAACAGCTTGTGGCAGCATATTACGCCCATATTGCTTTAGATTTTTCTGCGCAGTTGCACTAGACAATCCTGATGCCGCTGTCTGAAACTCTGCCAGCACAGAATCTACTTCTTGGAGATGCCAGGGTGAAATTTTTTGCTCTTGGGAATCGGTAGTCAACTTGCTATATTTTTTTGTACTTGAAGGTATATTTTTTAAGGCTTTTTGCTCTATGGTAATAGAGGTTGCTCTGATCCAAGATTTTCTCCTCTGTTTTCTGTAATCTAATATGATTGCTTCAATAAGTGAAGCGATTACAGCACTGCTAAAATTGGGTTGAAAAATGACAAGAACATTTCCTGTCAAGGGGTTAGCAACAACATAACTGATACAATCTTCATCTAGGAGTCTAAACTCAAGGTATGTTCTAAGAGACTCCGATCTATAAAGTTCATGAATTTTATATCTAGCTCTCCCTTTAACAGCACTATGTATTGTCTGCACCAAAGGAGTGCAGTGGTGGTGGGAGTTGTTGAAATCAATACCCATATTGCCAACTAATTTACGCAGCGTGTGAGCTAACGCTTGCAAGCAACTCTACCAAAGCAATATTTAAAGCAAGCATAGTTTAAGTATAGAGAAAAAGGTTGAGGAACTTGTGAGGGAGCACAATCTTTCTAAGTGAGAACTGCAAACATAACTAAAGAAACATCAATACTTGTTGCTGAAATGTACTAATCAATGACTACAGTGACATCTATAGTGAGAATTATGAATACGACTATTTTGTGCTGAGGTGCATCTCGATTTGGCAGATTTATTTTGTAGTGCGAGCATCTTGCTCGCTAAACATATCACGCAAGCGAGACGTGAGTGCAAAGCACACGCTTCGCGAGCGCACTACTTATTCCATTTAGGAGATGTTCCCCTATTTTGTCCTAAGAAAACGCTATAAGGAGATTTTTCTCATGAAAACAGAATATATGGATATTTTAGAATCACTGGTTGATAAGTTGACATTAGCTACCGTTATCGAGATGTTAGAGCGAATATGTCACAAAAAAGCAGAAAATCTAAGAACTCATTGGAAGGATGAAGTTTCAGCCAAGTTGTGGGATAAAGCTGCTAGACAAATAGAAAACATCAATGTTGATATATAAGCCACTCACTGCCTAACTGAACCCTATTGGCAGACTTTCTGCATCTAATTCTCTAACTGCCAACCTAAAACTTTTAATAATTGCTCAGCTAATTTGGCTGGGTTGAAAGGTTTGGCGATCACCCCCTTAACACCCAATTGAGCAAACCTAAGTTGATCAGATGCGTTGCTTTTAGCGGTCAAAAAAATTACGGATATCTGCTGAGTCATTGGATTTGCCTGAAGTTTTTGAAATACAGCAATACCATCTACATCAGTTAACACAACATCCAATAAAATAGCATCTGGTTGTTGCTCTACGGCTTTTTGTAATCCTTCTTGACCTGAACTGGCAAGTATAACCTCCACTCCCAACATAATCATCAGGCTGGCTTGGACAATCTCTCGAATATCTTCTTCATCATCAATCACTAGGACACGTTTCGCTAACACCGATGACCTCCTCATTTCTACTGGGAGTTGCATCCTAGGTCTTTTTTCTTTTAGGTCAGTAGGTAGCGCAATGTAGAAAGTACTACCTTGTCCTAAGATACTCTCGACCAAGATTTTGCCTTCATGCTGCTGGATGATTCCACTACATACTGCTCATCTTAACCTCAGCTCCTCATTTTCCTGAGCATCTGAGGAATCAACCCTTAAAAGGGTTGGAAAATCTGAAGTGACAATACTATGAATGTAAGGGAGGATTTTGGCATCTGTCATGATGTTACCAATTTTCCGAATCTCCAGATTCTAGAGGAAAAAAGTGAAAAACTAGTGTAGCTACACAAGTTAGCTAAACATTTTAAAGAATAAACTAATCTATTATTTTTAACTGGATTCATCAAAAAATCATCAATAGGGTTATGTTTATATTGTTAATAACCATATGGTATTAACAAGAAATAGAAATGCGATCGCCAAACATAATTTGACCATCGCATAAATTTACGGGTCAAGCGGTAAAAAGCACCCGTAATTGTGATAATTTATCAATCCACAATTTGGATTAATAATATCTATGATGGCGGTAATGATGGCGGCGAGGATGGCGGTGATAGCCATAATCACCATCTCTACCATGATAGGAGTCATAATCATCATCACCATCTCTACCATGATAGGAGTCATCATCATCATCATAACGACGACCACCTGTAACCATCTCTTGTTGCTGAGCAGGTAGATCGGTCAACAATTCTGTTTCCTGAATCTTATGTAGCATGATTTTACCCTCCTAAAGCTTTCTATTAACAATAGGTGACAGGTTATAAGACTCAGTCAGAGATTCAAGACAATTCCATCAATTCCGATCATGACAATCAGTTTCAGATTTGTCGGTCAGAAAAAGTCGGTAGTTGGGTAGGAGAAAGTCGGAGAAAGTCGGAGAAAGTCGGATAGAGTAAGAAGAAGTAGGAAAAAGTCTGATTTCAATCATTCCCAATAAGCAAAACCCCACTACAAGTTAGTGGGGTGGTTTTGTTCTAATAACTACAATTCCTGGCAACAGTCTATTTAGGAAATCTTCAAAATACTAACCATCAATTATGAGCAAATTCTGAGTTTTGTATAGCGCACTTGAACCATCGCTCTTACCCTGATAAACCAGAGTTCGTCAGGCAATCTCATAGTAGAAATTTTATATGCTCTCCAGGAACAGAGCGTAAAGTTTCTATTGAGCCTTCCAGTTTCAACTGACCTCCAGCCATTAACACAATCCAATCAGCATGATTGATCGCGCTAGGTCGATGGGAAATGATAATTGTGGTTTGACCTTGGCGATAGTCTAACAACCACTCCAAAACTTTAGATTCAGTGACTGGATCGAGTCCAGAAGTAGATTCATCCATGATGAGAATCGGCGGCTCATTGGCAATTGCTCTGGCGATCGCTAGTCGTTGCCGTTGTCCACCGGACAGATTGACGCCAAACTCACCCAGAACTGTTTGATATTTACTGGGAAGTTGGCTGATAAATTCATCTGCACCAGCAATTTGACAAGCCTTGATAATTTTTTCAAATGGGATGTGAGGATTACCCAAACGAAAGTTTTCCAAAATTGAGCGACTCCAAAAGTATGGCTCTTGGGAGACGTATACAACTTGTTGTCTCAGACAATCCAGGGAGATATCTTGAAAGTTGTAAGGACCAATGCGGATGTTTCCAGATTGCGGTTGATATAAACCTGCAATCAGTTTTGCCAAGGTACTTTTGCCACAGCCCGACTCTCCAATTAAAGCAGTTATCTTTCCGCCAGGAATCTTGAGGGAAAAATCATTGAGTAAAGCAACTCTGCCAAGATGGTGAAAATTCAGATTGCTACAATAAATGTCATCATTCGCAGAAATTTCAACAAAAGGCTTTTTATCATCTCCAACCGCTTCCGGAGTGGCATCAATCACTTCCAAGAGGCGAGTGACTGCTGTTTGAGAGCGAAAATATTGATCTGTTAAGCCAATTAACGTACCAATGAAGGCTAAAATTTTGCCCTGCATTGCGTTAAAAGCCAGTAGTTGACCAATGGTTAATTCTTTATGAATAACAAGTATGCTACCTAAGCCTAATAAAGCGATGGTACCAATACCAGATACGAGTTGAGATAGAGTCCCGTTCAAAATTCCAATTTGAATTGTGCTGAAGCCCAAATTGGCAAGCCGACCAAAGCGTGTCTGAAGTTCTTCCCAAAATTGGGGTTCGGCATTGGTTGCTTTGAGCACTAATGCGCCCTTGAATGTTTCAACCAAAACACCCTGGTTTTCAGCTGACAAAACCAAAAAGCTACGTGTCTTTTGCCGCAAAGCAGGCAATAAAGGCAACGTCGATAGGGCCATTATGACTGCAAGAACAATAGCTGCTAATGTCAGTTTAAAGCTATAAAACAACATTACGCATAAGGAGATCAAGGCAATAAAAAACTGGCTTGGTAAACTAATCACAACATGAGAGATTAACTGGTTGATTTCATCAATATCTCTCAGTCGGCTGACAATTTCGCCACTGCGACGGGATTCGTAGTAGCTCAAAGGTAAGCGGAGAATGTTACGTCCAAATTCCAAGATCAGTCCTAACTCTACTCGCTGACTAAAGTGAGCAATCATATTTGATTGCAACAGTTGCAGGCTGCTATTAAATAGTTGCGTGATGACAACGCCAATCACTACGATTGTGAGCAATTGAGTATCTTGCCGTACAAGGACATCGTCGGTCAGAATTTGTAGCAAGAAAGGGCTAGATAGAGAGAGAGTACCTAGAACAATATTGATAACAAAAGCCCAAACCAACAACTTGCGATAAGGCCAGAGACGCTTTAAAAAGCGTCCGAATCCACTCACTGGTTTTTCTGATAACTGCTCAAAAAAGCGTTCTCGATCAGGCTCTAGCAGTAGCATGATCCCATTCCAATTTTGAAGTAGTTCCTCTTTAGTGATGTAGCGGATGCCTACTGCGGGATCAGCAATCACATATTTTTTACCCTGCTTTCCGTAGAGAATGACCCAGTGATTTCCTTTCCAATGAATGATTGCTGGCAAGAGCAGATCATGCATTCTGTCTAAGATTGCTTGTGAAGCTTTGACAGAGCGAGTGTTGAATCCTAAAACTTCAGACCCCCGCTTCAAGCCAAGCAGGGTTGTACCAAGTTGACCAGTTCCTACAGCTTCTCGGCTGCGATTAATGCTCAGAATCCGTCCGTAGTACTTACAAATGGCAGATAGACAAGCTGCCCCACAATCTTCCTCACTTAACTGTACAACACACTGATATTTTTTCATGCTGACCTCCATACACAACCACAAACAAAATCAAGTAGGATTGAACTACAAATCTGTAAGTAGTCTTGCTTTTCTCAGAAGAAATTGTAGAACTGTCTCTTCACGCGCAATAATATCTGCTCTTCCAGTCATGCCAAATTGAAGATGGCATTGGTGCTCTTTGTTGCCTACAAAGAGGTCGTGGGGCTGGATGGTGATTTCATAATTCGACTGCACAGGCTGAGAATTTGCTTGATTGGTTGCGGCTGGTTGAGCATCTGGTGCCACTGCAGTAACAGTGCCGTTGAGTGTACCGTAGTCGGGATAGGGACAAGCAGAGACTTGCATTTTTACCTTCTGTCCCAGTTTTACCTTGCTAATATCATTAGCTGCTACATTCGCTTTGATGACAAGTGGAGCTTTTTGAGGCGCAATATAAGCAACTGTTTCTCCAGGTTGCAGAACCTGTTTATAGTTCCGTAGTTTTAATTCAAGGATAGTACCTGATATGGGGGCTCGCACTACACTTTGCACAAGGTCGGTCTCTGTTTGTTGTAGTTCTTTTTGAGTACGATAGAGTTGATTTTGGAGTTCAAACTGAGTCTGCCGCAATCGTTCTCTTTGTTGTCTTAAACCAGCTAAAGTCCCACCTTTTTTAGCTTTTTCTTGAGCGAGCTGCTCTTTTGCGACAACAACCTCTGCATCTATGGGATTTAAGGCTGCTTTGGCACGATTCAGCTTTGACATTGCTGCTGCAACAGACGCTCGTTTTTCTGCAATTTGCAGCTTGGCAATAGCGCCTGTGTTGGCGAGTTGCTGATATCGAGCCAACTCTTCCCTAGCTAAATTAAGTGTTGCTAACGCTTCTTGCATGTCAGCTTGAGTGGTCAATTGTCGCTCTTGATGAATGCGTTGCTGGCTTCTGATCTGTGCCTGTGCCACATCAATTGCACGATCACTTAAGTTGGACTCGGCTGCGATCTGATTGTCTATTTCCAAAAGCTCAGCTGTGACTTGAGCAAGTTGTAACTTTCGCTGTTGGAGGTCTCCTTGTAGTTGGCTTTTTGTCGTTTGCAAGCGTGAGTCATCAAGGCGAGCGATCGGTTGTCCAGCTTTGACTAACTGATTCTCCGCAACTGTAATCTGTTCAATACTACCGCTAGTTGCAGCTTGGACTAACCTCAATTCACCAATCGGGCGGACTGTAGCAGGAGCCTTGACTGTATCTTTGAATTTAAGAACGGAAGACAGCGTAATGACTGCTCCAAACAGAATCACTTGAACTGCCCCGCCTATAGTTGACCATGGACTAAGACGCGGGAGAAATTCCTCTTCTTGAACTACAGGAAGTTGGTTGGGTTCGTAAAAAGTCATTTAAAAGTAATGGTAAGTTAACTATTTTTTATCCCTATTATTACTTGGGATATTGGAGATGAACAAATATCCTTATTTATATCTAATAAAAACTTAATTGACTATCAGTAATTTTCGTTAGTCTTTTTTGTAAATTAGAATTTTTGTAACATTCACTTTAGCTCATCTATTTCATTTATAAAACACTTCTGAGAGCCGTATCTAGTTCAAATGAATTCCTCGAGACTAAGGTTATGCATCAACAAAGGTTCTATTATACTGACACAGGACGATCATCAAAACGAACACTACCAAAATCATTTATGATTGCTATAGTTATTATTACCTTTCAAATTATAAATTGAAAAGAAAGCTGTTAATATCATTTCAATTCCTTCACTGTAGTTAATTTCCTCCTTTAGGCAGAATTCTTTAAATTGTCGCGCTAGCTGTTTTGGTACGTGACCTCGTAATTGAACATAATTTTGATCGTCTTTTTTTCCCATTGCTATACTGATTACGGAGTAAGTTAACTTAATTTGATAGTTGCCTGTTATTTGGGTGATCAGTGGTAATCTTGTTTGTGCACCCAGTAGCTAATATGAAGCATATATTTCAGTTCCCTTGCCAGCCATTCCTTGAATAACTGCTCAAGAATTTCCTGTCGTTTTTCTGACGTTAGTTGATCAGGAATAAACTTTTCAACCATTAACAGATGATACCCATGCTCAGTTTTGAATGGACCCAGAATTTCACCAACAGGAGCCTTCAATACCATTGCCGCTAAATCTGGTTGTAGATTTCCCAGAGAAAGCTTACCTTCATAACCACACTTGTATCTGCGTTGTTCGTCAACATCATACAGGTAAGCTGCTTCAAAAAAACTGATTTTTCTATCTCTAATTTCGTAGAAAAGTTTTTTAGCAACTATCTCATAGTCAACAACAATTTGATACAGTATAAACTTGTCAAAAAACGAGCGATTTTGAGCAAAAAAACTTTCTACATCTTGTGCAAATAAATGTTCAGCTAATTTTTGAGCAAGTAGATTAGCCCGAATTCCGGCCTCCCAGTCATTTAAGGTTACCATTTGCTCTTCTAACCAAGTCCTTATATCTAAAGGCTTATTTAACAACTTTGCATACTTTGCATAACGTATCTTGTCTGCTTCAACTTGAATTTCCTCTGACGTAACAGTTATGCTTCGCTCTTGAGCAGTTTTTTCAATAATTTTTTGGTGTAGAATATTTTGGCAAATATCTTTGAGAAGCATCTCTTGCTTTAAAAAGTTAATAATTTCTTCTAACTGAATAACTATACCTGAAAAATTAACCATTGATTGATTCTCCGGCTGACAATTATGCAGATACGTAAATACCTTAAATTCCTCAATTGGATATAACTTTGT
>JAJPJF010000408.1 GCA_021324415.1 Nostocales cyanobacterium Centralia_MAG_434 | reverse complement strand
TCGACTCATCAAGCTGTCTGATTCGAGTGAGTCACACGATTTGCACTCTACGCGCATTTACCGCTGCTATTCTGCACTTATGCAGCCATTAATGAACTCTCGCAGCCGCCGCCGATTTGTCATCCTGACTGTTGCGGGGTTACTGGCGTTTACGCTGACTTTTCCATTGACACAAGCGGTGAAATTGCGCGTTTTGCCAAAAGGCAACGATTCTGACTTTCTGGTGCAGATTGATGCGCCTTCCGGCACTGGCTTGGAGCAGACTAACCAAATTGTGCAGGAAGTAGAAGCTGTTTTGCAACAACAGCCTGAAATCATCAATTTTGAAACTTATGTTGGAACCTATGCGCCAGTGGATTTCGCTGCCATGTTTAGAGGTACTTCTAACCGCAGCAATAAACATAATGCTGAGATCCGGGTTCATATTACCGACAAGGCAGCACGCTCTATCACCACTGAAAATCTGGTGATTCAATTGCGTTCCTCGGTAGAAGAAGTTGCCAACCGACACCACGCGGTTGTCAAGTTCCTGGAAAAACCACCCGGCCCACCGCAGCGAGCAACTATACTGGCAGAAATTTATGGTCCCGATTCCGTGCAGCTACGAGAAATGGCAAAGCAGGTGCGACAGGTCTTTACTAGCACAAAGCAAGTCGTGGATATTGATGACTCTACCAGAAACCAAATTCCGCAAATGCAGTTAACGGTTGATCAGGACAAGGCAATGCGAGCAGGCATCAGTACCACAGACGTTGCCCAAACCTTGAATGTGCTGTTAATGGGGCAGGACGTTTCTACCCTGAAAATTTCTGGTGAAATTCTTCCCGTTGGGATTCAACTGCGCTTTGCAGAACAGTTTCGCCGCAATTTGGATGACCTAGACCGAATTCAATTGCCAAATTCCACAGGGTCGCTGGTGCCTTTGACCGAGTTGGTCAGCCAACAACCCACCACCGTAGAACAAGTAATCCTGCATAAGGATCAGCAACCCGTATCCTATGTATTCGGAGAAATGGGAAAGCGCTCATCCATCTATGCTGTCTTCGATCAACTGTTCTACTTCCTGCGCCATCCCCTGCCCTCCGGCTACTGGATTAAGTGGGACGGTGAATGGAAATTGACTACCGACCTGTTCCGCGATATCGGTCTGGCTCTCACCGCTGCCACGGCTATGATTTACATGCTGCTAGTCGGACAATTCCATAGCTTCAAAGTTCCGGTGATCATCCTTGGTAGTATTCCCCTGTCGTTGATTGGGATCTTAATCGCCTTTGCTGTGAATGGCGCTTACTTTAGCGCCCTTTCCCTGATTGGGGTCATTGCCTTGGCGGGTATGGTGATCCGAAATTCCATCGTCCTGCTGGAATTTATTCAAGAACGGTTGCGGGAGGGAGCCGATTTACAACACGCCATCCTGGAAGCAGGAGCTGTCCGATTTCGTCCGATTTTGCTTACCAGTCTGGCGGCCATTCTGGGCAATGCTCCGATTTTGCTCGACCCCATCTGGGCAGGTCTAGGATGGACCATTATCACTGGCATGTTAGCATCCTCGGCCCTGACGATGGTGGTGATTCCGCTGATTTACTATGGCGAGCGCCAGCAGCAAGACCAAATTTCTAGCCTATCACAAACAAGCGAGCGCTCTCAAGACAATACTGGAGGTGAAACTTATGCATCGTAATGTATTTCAGCAGTTCAACCAGTGGAGTTTCAATGCTTTGAGAGTGTCTTTGGTTTTGGCGATCGCAACAACTTTCTGTAATGTCAGCAGCAGTGTGCATGTATTGACCTAACCTGTCCAACTTTTTCCAAAAGTATTACTGTATAGAGAAAACTTGTTTAGTAATGAAAGAACACTTTCTCCAAGTGAACGGAGCTACGTTATGGGTAGCCGAACAGGGCAATGGCTGGAGCGTGGTTTTAGTCAGTGGTGGACCTGGCTGCTGTGACTACCTCGAACCCGTAGCTTCACTCATTGATAATGTCGTACACACAATCCGCTTTGACTCGCGTGGATGTGGTCGTTCTTCCGTAACACCACCGTACGACCTCCAAACTGCGATCGCAGACCTTGATGGGCTTCGTAAAAGGCTTGAGCTTGAACGGTGGGTAGTGCTGGGTCACTCTTGGGGGGCAGACGTCGCCCTGGCGTATGCACTTGCACACCCAGACTGCACCCGTAGTGTCATTTACCTGTGTGGTAGAGGTTTACAGAATGACCAGTTACTATCAGTAGACCGAAAACTTCTGTGGTCGGACATAATACTAAACCTCGATACGTCACATTGCATCCTCCTGACTGGACATTTGATGAAGCCCAGTTGCGTCGAGCTTTCAACGCCAATACCAAAGCTATCATTATCAATACACCACACAATCCCATAGGCAAAGTCTTTACTCGTGAAGAACTTACACTGATTGCTGAACTATGTTAAAAGTGGGATGTTTTAGCATTCACAGATGAAATTTACGAACATATTCTCTATGATGGAACTCATCATATTGCTCTAGCCACCCTTCCGGGAATGGAAGAACTCACGATTACTATTAACGGACTTTCTAAAACCTACAGTGTCACTGGATGGCGAGTCGGTTACATTTTAGCAACACCTGAATTAACAGGAGCTATCAGAAAAGTTCATGATTTCCTAACTGTGGGTGCGCCTGCGCCATTACAACGAGCCGGAGTAGCTGCCATGCAACTACCACAATCCTATTATGAAGATCAACAATGAAATACCAATAACACTGCATTTCTCATTACTGACGAAGAGTAAATATGGCTACTTACGAAAATATCTTGCAAGCAATTGGTAAAACTCCCTTAGTCAGACTTAATCACGTAACTGAAAATATTCAATCTCCTATTTATGCCAAAGTAGAATATCTGAATCCTGGTGGTAGTACTAAAGATAGAATTGCTCTGGCAATGATTGAACAAGCTGAAAAAACAGGTGAACTACAACCAGGGGGAACTATTATTGAAGCTACCGCAGGTAATACTGGTGTAGGATTAGCATTAATCGCCGCAGTGAAAAAATATCGGTGTATTTTTGTCATGCCTGATAAGATGAGTCAGGATAAAATTAATCTGCTCAAAGCTTATGGCGCAGAAGTAGTTGTTACACCCACATCTGTAGCACCTGATTCTCCAGAAAGTTATAACGGTGTTGCCGAAAGGTTAGCTAAAGAAATACCCGGCGCTTATAGACCAAATCAATTTGAAAATCCGCACAATCCTTTAGCTCATTACTTAACAACTGGTCCGGAAATTTGGTCAGATAGTCAAGGTAAAATTGACATTTTTGTTGCCGGGATGGGGACTGGTGGTACAATTTCTGGAGTTGCAAAATATCTCAAAGAACAGAACCAAAATATTATGATTATTGGTGCAGATCCAGAAGGTTCTATTTTGTCAGGAGATAGCCCTAAATCTTATAAAGTTGAAGGAATCGGGGAAGACTTATTCCTAAGACTTTTAATCGTCAATTAGTCGATGAAATGATTCGAGTTAGTGATAAAGAATCTTTTAATATGGCGCGTCGTCTTGCTAGAGAAGAAGGCTTACTAGTGGGAGGTTCTTGTGGTACAGTAGTAGCCGCAGCTCTCAAGTATGTAACTCGATTATCACAGCCTAAGTATATTGTAGTTTTATTACCAGATACAGGCAGAAACTACATCAATAAAATCTATTCTGATGTCTGGATGCAGGAAAATGGTTTTTGGGAAGGTAAAACTATAAAAACTATCAAGGTTGGGGAAATTTTACAACAAAAAACTGATTTTCCTTCTTTAGTAGCTGTTAGTTCCAATGATACTTTAATTAATGCAACAAATCTGCTGCAAAAGCTAAATATATCCCAGTTACCTGTTATTGATCGCAATCAAGTAGTAGGTAGCTTAAATGAAGCATCGTTAATGAAATTTCTGCATGACGGGATTAATTTTTCTAACCAAACAGTTTTGGCTGTGATGGGTAAGCCGCTACCAATTCTCGATGAAAATGTGGATGTCGCAGAAGCCTATCGAGTGCTTTTATCTGGAACTACAGGAATTATTATTATGAGGCATAATACTCCTATTGGATTAATTACCAGAGCAGATTTAATTAGATATTGGATTAGTCAAGACTAAGACGAGAAAAAAATGGAATTTGAAACAAAAGCAATTCATGAAGGACAACAATCAGACCCACAAACGGGGGCTGTGATTGTGCCGATTTATTTGACTTCTACATACGAGCAAGCAGCAATAGGTCAACACAAAGGATATGAATATTCTCGCACGGGAAATCCTACTAGAAATGCTTTAGAAGAAGCTTTAGCTGCAATTGAAAATGCCAAATTTGGTCTAGCATTTGCCTCTGGATTAGCTGCTACTACCACAGTTTTAAGTTTGCTCAAAAGTGGCGATCGCATTATTGCTGGCGATGATTTATACGGTGGTACTTATCGTTTGTTAGAACAGGTAGTGAAAAATTGGGGTGTAACAACTACCTATGTAGATATTGATGATATTGCTAACTTTGAAAATGCTATTCAACCCAACACTAAACTGATTTGGGTGGAAACTCCGACAAATCCCTTATTAAAAATCATTGATATTGCCGCATTAGCGAAGATTGCTCATCAACACAATATTATTTTAGTAGTTGATAATACTTTTGCTAGTCCCTATTTTCAAAGACCAGTGGAATTAGGTGCTGATATTGTAGTTCACAGCACTACTAAATATCTAGGAGGACATAGCGATATTATTGGCGGCGCTGTAGTGACATCTCATGAGCAAATATACAACGAATTGAAGTTTTATCAAAATGCGATCGGTGCAGTTCCGAGTCCCTTTGATAGTTGGTTGGTGCTGCGAGGTATTAAAACCCTAGCTGTGAGAATGCGAGAACATGAAAAAAATGCCCTATTTCTAGCTAAATTTTTAGAACAGCATCCTCAAATTGATCGCATTTATTATCCAGGTTTACCTAGTCACGAACAACATCAACTAGCAAAATCACAAATGTCTGGTTTTGGAGGAATGATTAGTTTGGAATTAAAAGGCGGTTTGGCAGAAGTTGAAAAATTTACTTCCCGGCTCAAGCTGTTTTTACTAGCAGAAAGTTTAGGAGGTGTAGAGTCATTACTTTGTTATCCTGCTAAAATGACTCACGGTTCCTTACCAGAAGCAGAAAGATATAAACGGGGAATTAATGATAATTTAATCCGCCTTTCTGTCGGAATTGAGAATGTACTAGATTTGCAAGCTGATTTAGAAAATGCCTTAATCGCTCAAGCATCTGTGTAATCCAATTCCTAGGATATCTTTCTAAGTTTCATACTTAGGGAAGATGTAATTTCTTACTAGAACAATTGTCATTATGCCCATAGCGTCGCATTCTGGGGTAGTTATGAAAGAAATTGACGCACTTAACACAACACAGCATGCTGAGTTCACAATCTCAACTCAGAATTCCTTGAGTTCTCCAATGACTGACGAAGACTGGTTTAACGTGGGAAAATCTGATGCCTGGACAGGGAAGCCTAAGCTCCCGCCAGAACAGGATTCTCAAGCTGCTAGCATGTATGATTTAGGTTACTGCGAGGGCTGTATTAGTTCTTCACCAATTGACACTAGCATTGCAGATTAATCAGTAATCTCTTGTGACCGTAGTAGCAATTCATTGACCCCAACTCTGAATCTGATCCAACAGTGATCGCCCCTACACCCTGAAGGCGAAGAGGCGATCGTCATAGTTTTAAGAGGTTTGTGATGAGCACTTCGCGGATCTAATTCAACCCAAGTACGCCGCCTCAACAAGAACAGGCAGGCCTACTGGCAGAACTCTCCTTTCTCGTCCATGCCCATATGCTTCGCCACGCCTGTGGATACTATCTTGCTAGAGAGAAAACTGATACCCGTACTATTCAGGGATATTTAGGACATAAAAATATTCAACATACCGTTCGATATACACAGCTATCCCCCGATCCGTACAAGGGACTTTGGAAGAAAGCCTAAGTTATCTGTAAGATATTGGTTACATTTATCCAATGCGTGTCGATTGGATAATTAGCGGCGTCGCCAACCTTGAGTGCTTTCCCAACAATCGGTTATTAGTTGGTATTTACAAAATATCTTTTCCACTCTAGACGTGTGTTAAACAGTTAGGAATGCATTTTCTGTCACTAACGCTGTATCTGCCCCTTTTGCCTACACAGATGGGCAACAACTGCGATGATTTCGGTTGGTTCAACTGGTTTTGCTAAATGGCGTTGAAAGCCAGATGCCCTCGCAAGTTGCTGATCAAGCTCTCCGGCATAAGCAGTCAAGGCAATGGCTGGAATTTGCCTCCCAAGCTTGTGCGCCCGAATTTGTCGCATCAACATATAGCCGTCCATTTCTGGCATTCCAATATCGCTGATGATAAGATCGGGAACGGACTGTCCAATAGCTTGCAATGCCTCAATTCCTGATGTAACATTGGTGACGCTCGCACCCGCTTGCTCTAAAACAAAGGCGACAAACTCACGGGAATCTGGTTTATCATCCACCACTAGGATATGGATGTCACTCAAATCGTCATCCATTGAGACTGAGTTAACTGCTCTTGACAAGGGTTGACTTGATACAGACACAAGCGGGAGTTGCACTGTAAAGGTGGCACCCTGCCCTTCACCCGGACTATCAACCGCAACAGTTCCACCGTGTAGTTCGACAATTTGCCGTGCGATCGCCAGTCCTAACCCCAGTCCCCCAAACTTGCGCGTCGTTGCCCCATCTTCTTGACGGAAATGCTCAAACACGTAAGGTAAAAAGTCAGGATTGATCCCTTTTCCGGTGTCGAGCACTTGAATTTGGGCATCTGTTTCAGTGTGGGTTAGGGCGATCGTAATTTGCCCGCTTGCAGGAGTGAATTTCACGGCATTCGATAACAAATTGCAGACCACCTGCTGCAATCGTCTAGCATCACCCAGCACTGCAACCTGACTGGGCGAAAAAACTGTTTGAATCTGCAACGACTTAGCTTCGGCGGCGAGGCGAACGGTTTGTAGGGCGGATGAAATCACTATACTTAAGTCAACGAGACTTGGATTCAAACTCAATTTGCCCCGCAGAATCCGAGCAATATCCAGCAGGTCTTCAATCAGCTGTGACTGTAACTGGGCATTACGCTCGATCGTTTCTAGGGCATAAGTGGTTCTGGTGGCATCGAGCTTGCCGTTGCGGAGCAGCTTTGCCCATCCCAGAATCGCATTGAGGGGTGATCGCAACTCGTGAGATAGGACTGCTAAAAATTCATCTTTAATGCGATTGGCTTGTTCAGCGGTCTCTCGTGCTTCCTGTTCTCGTTGCAGTAGTTGTTCTTGTTCTTGTTCCGTCTGCTTGCGCTCGCTAATGTCAATGACTGAGCCAATGTATCCTTTGAATTGACCATCTAGGCCAAACCATGGGCTTGCAGCATCAATTACCCAAATGTATTTTCCGTCTTTGCTCTGTAAGCGGTACTCCAGTTTGAACGCTTTCTGTCGCTGATTTGCATCCAGAAACAATCGCTCTGCCATCTGGCGATCATCGGGATGCGTTCGATTCAACCAACCGAATCCCAGCCCAGTTTCCTGAGTTTGACCTGTGAAGTCGTACCACCCCTGACTGAGGTAGGTACAATAGCCCATCGGGTCAGTTACCCAAACCATTACGGGGGCATTGTCTGCCATGTTGCGGAATCGCTCTTCGCTTTCAAGCAGGGCTGCCTCTGCCTGTTTGCGATCAGTGATGTTTTCCGAAAAAATAACGATGCCACCAATTTCACCTGCTGCGTTAAACCACGGACGGATTTCCCATTTGAGCCAGTTCACCGAGTTGTCACGAACGAAGCGATCTTCGTCTGATTTTTCAACGGCACCAGCTAAACAGTTTTGATGAATCTGTTTCCAGGATTCGGGAAGATCGGGAAAGACTTCGTAATGGCTGCGTCCAATGATGTTTTCCGTTAATTCGTAATCCTTCAGCCAACGTTGACTATGTGCCAAATAACGCATCTGGCGATCAAACATCGCCATCGCTGCCGGGGCATGTTCAATGAACAGAGAAAGTTTCTCTTGCGACTCTCGTAAAACCGCGCTGGCTTCTCGTCGTAATTGAGCTAATTTCAAATTTGACTCCACCCGCGCCAGCAATTCACGGGCAGAAAAGGGCTTAATCAAGTAATCATCCGCTCCTGCTTGAAGCCCTTCGATCCGAGACTCTTCCCCAGCGCGAGCCGATAGCAAAATCATCGGGATTTCTTTGGTGCGGGGATTAGCACGCACTTCGCGCAGCAGTCCAAATCCATCCAGTCCTGGCATCATGACATCACTCAGTACCAGGTCTGGAAGCCGCTCGGCAATAGATTTTAGGGCTGCTAAGCCATCACTCACGGTTTCTACCTCCCAATACTGGCGCAATAATCGCTTCATGTAATCGCGCATGTCGGCGTTGTCATCAGCGAGGAGAATGTGAGCGGGTGAGGAGTGGGTAGATGGGTGCTTATCCACCCCGCTACTCATCCACTCATCCACTCTCCCACTCTCTTCTGGTAGCCAGCGCGATGCTTCTGCAATATAGGGATTGGCTCCTAATGCGGTTGAGGCAAGGGTGCGGGTTGCTTTAATACGGTCTTGGGGTAAATGAGCCGAACCGAAGGGAAGGACGATCGCAAATGTCGTACCACAATCGACTTGACTGGTAACGCGAATGGTGCCGCCGTGTAGTTTGACTAGTTCTTGCACTAATGCTAGCCCGATGCCAGAGCCTTCATAGGTGCGCGCTCGCATTCCACTGACGCGATGAAAGCGTTCAAATAATCGCGGCAATTCTGCTTCAGGAATGCCAACCCCGGTATCTGTAACGCTCAATTCAACGAAATGGCCAATAGGTTGTAATCGAACGATGATGCTTCCAGTAAATGTAAACTTGAACGCATTGGAGATGAGATTCAGCACAATTTTTTCCCACATGTCAAGATCGACATAGACGGGTTGGGCTAAAGGTGAACAGTCTATCACTAGATTCATACCCGCCCGTTCAATCAGCGAGCGAAACACGCTCGCCAGTTCTGCCGTGTAGGTTGCTAGATCGGTCGGTTCATAAGATGCCTGCACTCGCCCCGCTTCAATCCGGGAAAAGTCCAACAATGTGTTCACTAATTTTTGTAAGCGCAAACCGTTGCACTGAACTAACTGTAATTGCTCTCGTTCATCGGGTTGTAAGCGTTCATCTAAAGTATTCGACAGTTCCTCCAACGGACTGAGCATCAGCGTTAATGGAGTCCGAAATTCGTGGGAGATGTTGCTGAAGAAGACGGTTTTGGCGCGATCAACTTCTGCCAGTGCCTCGGCTCGTTTGCATTCTTCTTCGTAGGCTTGGGCATTGGCGATCGCCGTGGCAATCTGGGTGGTCATCAGTTCCAGAAAACTGCAATACGGCTGATCGAGCCTGAGGCGGGAGCTCAGACCGACCACGAGCAATCCGGAGAACTGGTGTGCTTTGTTTGAGGGAATGGGTAAGACGACGGCAGTGTGTGGCGGATCACTCCAGGGACCAGGGGGCACCTGGGGAAAGCGTGATCCCAGATCCTCGAGCACTTGCATGGTTTCAGTCTGCATCGCTCGGTCCAGCGGCCAACCCCCCTGGTGAGCGTCCTCATGCAGGTTCACGATGCGTGGGCTAATCTGCTCGCCCATGTGGGTTCCTGCGACACCGGACAGGTGAGCGTGTTTGCTATCTGAATCCACAAGATAGATCAGAGCGAACGGCACATCCTGGGCGTGCTTTGCCAAAGTCTCAGCAGCAATGGCGCAGGCTTCCTCTGCCGTTTTCGCCTCACCTACATGGGCACCCAGGTCGCGCAAGATCATCACCCGACGTTCGCCAATCACCTTCTGTGTGATCTCATGCACGGTGCCGAGGACACCGCCAATGCCACGGGGAGCTGTTTCGTCGGGAACGGGGCTGTAGGCAATGGTAAAGTGGGTTTCCTCGACGAAGCCATGCCGATTGACCTCAAGCAAAATGTCCTCCATCCAGGTTGCCAGTCCACCTTGAAAGGGGCGGTCGATCAGTGGTCCAATCACGTGCCAAATTTCTGACCAGCACTCGCTGGCAGGCTGCCCCATCGACTTAGGATGCTTCGTTCCAGGAATGGGGCTGTAGGGATCGTTATAAAACTGGATGTAATGCGGTCCCCACCATAGGATCAGGGGGAACCGATTGACCAGGAGGAAGCGGACCATCATGCATAAGGAGGATGACCAAGTTTCGACTGCACCGAGCGGTGTTTGCGACCAATCGTGCGAGCGCATCCGCATCGCCATCTCGCTATTGCCTGCAAAGAGATCCGCCGCCGCTGAATGCTCCTCGCTCATGCTCCTGTTCCTCCGTTGCGTCCAAATAAACAAACAACGCCCGCACCAACTCCTCTGACTCTACAGGCTATTCTCTGCTTTTTCATAGAAATGTCATTCTACCAACAGACATAGTTTCAACCCACATTTCGCACTGGCAGGCTAGTAAAGAGGATTTTTCATAGTTGTGAGCAGCATCAGCAACGCCTGGATGTTTTCCCAACAATGGGTCAATTGTTGGTAAAGCATACTAGAGTTTTAAGGGAGTGACGCCCTACCTCTGATTACAGACTTTGAGCGTGCCAAGGCTAAATTATGTATCAAGGCAGTTTTAGTATCTCTTGAGATCTGCGGTGGGACGGCGGATCGTATCGAGCTAATCTTGCAAGTCTTTCGCTGTGTATCAAAGTTATTTGAAATGATTAGCTTTGTTGTTAAGCAGTTACAGAAGCGGGATGTATGGGAGTGATTTCAGTCTTGTAGCGGCTGAAGTCTTTTGTATTAAACTTGAGAATGTGGGTTAGTCCATGAACTAGCATGGCAGCAACCAATCGAGCCGAAGTGAACATTAACGCCTTTAACCTGATAAGCTACGACAAGCCGCTCCCACTGCTCATAAATACTTTCAGTATCCAGGCGCACAGAGAAAAAAGCCTTCAACCGTTCGATTTCTTAAAGTGCTTCATCTGGAGTATGCCCCAATCCATTCTTTTGGGTCGGACGAGTATACACGTTCCAAACTTCTATCCTAAAGTGGTATTCGGCCAAAATCAATTCCGGGATTTCTCTTTGGGCTACCACTCCTATTTCAAAGGAATCAGTCAGAGGGTTTAAATGCTGTGTATCACTTCACCTTTACTGGGTCGGAGTCCCATCAAGCAACCGTGACAATTCAGAATAAAACCGTACAAGTTGCAGAAGGTCATATCGGCAAAGCAAATCTTTCGGTTACAGCAGATAGTCAAACTTGGTTGGGCTTTCTGGCAAAGGAACATAATATTGTTTGGGCATTGGTGGCTTTTTGACACTTTACTGCCTTTTTTATTGTATTAATTTATTTCTGTATTTTTTCCTCTCACTGTATGAAATCACTCTGATCTGTTTGTGAGAAATCGGGAAACTGGAGGCGCTACTCCGTCGCACAGATGGCGATCGCTTTCTACAACATCGGGGTTATTCTGCAAATAGTCAAGCACGTGAGCGCAACCTTTAGCAACCAGTTCATCAAATCCTCCCAATTGCCACAACTCAGTATGACCGTCCTTTGATATCACAGCTAACGTACTGTTATCAGGGCTAAGGCTAAGGTGTTTGATATTGCCTTTATCTGAGGTGAATTCGATCAATTTTTCGCCCTTCAAATTCCATAAACTAATGGTTTTACCTGAAGTAGTCAGGAGTAAGCTGCCATCATAGCTAATCTTGACAGAATCAAAATTATTCCTAGCTTGCCGTCCTGGTATCAAGTTAGTTGAGCGGCGGTTCGAAAAGTCTAACTTGTCAATATTTCCAACTTGTTGGTCTGTTACTCCTTTGGTAAGTGCTATTGGCTCACCATTAGTTTGAAAACCAATGCTTTGGAATTCAGATGTTTGGAATTTAGATGTTGAATCGCCTTCGCCTTTTTTTAACAGCTTGCCCTGAGTGTCCCATAACCGAGCCGAAGATTTATCCTTTGATCCATCTATGGGTTCAGGACCACCATCTCCTATGGTGGCTATCTTTTGGCTATCCTGACTCCAACTAACACTTTCTACCTTTTGTGGATGCGCTTGGAATTTTTTTATCACGTTGCCCTGCAAATCCAACAAGCAGACAACGCCCCGATCTTCTGTGGAAGCAATTGTCTGACCATTAGGGCTAAAACTAACACTTGTAATCTTGGGAAGCCCTGTAAATTCCTTAATCGGGTTGCCCTGCAAATCCAACAAGCGGACAATACCTTCTGAATCTGCAATAGCAATTGTCCGACTATCAGGGCTAAAACTAATACTTTCGATTCCATTTTGAGGCAATTGGGATTTGGCTAACGGCTGTTTATCTAAATCCCATAACCTGATGTTTCCGTCATCTCCAAGAGTAACTAGATGCTTGCCATCAGAAGTAAAAGTGGAATTATCAACTCTGCCTTGAGGCAATTTAAATTTGCTCAAAAAATGACCGCCATCAGAGTTTAAGCTCACTAAGCTGACACTACCATCTACTCCTGTCACAGCTAATTGCTTACCATCTGCGCTAAAACTACCACTTCCACTGATTCTGAGGGGATTGCGATCTGAACTAGAACTACCCTCACCTAAAATTATTTTAGAAATGTTTTCTGGTTCGCCTAACTTTGAGAAAGTCCACAAGCTGGCGTTTTCTGATTCTTCTCCATAATAAATCACTGCTTGCTGACCATTAGGGCTAAACTTTACTTCTATTACAGAAGTGTTATAGCGGCTTTTAAATTTCGGTACTGTTTGAGGAATTTCGCTCGACAAGTCTAATAGACTAATAATATCTTGTTTTAATATAGCTATTAGTGGTTCACCACTGGGCTTAAAACCAAGCCCGACGAGCATTATTCCTGATGCAAATTTGCGTCCTTTTATCTTTTGCCCTCGTAAATCCCATAAGCGTATAGCTTGGTCTTTTTCAGTAGAGCCAATAGTAGCAATTGTGCTGCCATCTGGACTAAAACTGATGCGTTCAATACAATCTTGCCATGACTCCTTATTCTTACACTCATGCGCTTGAAACTCGTTTAACTTGTTGCCTTGCAAGTCCCACAAGCGGACTTTGCCGTCTTTCGTTGCAGTAGCAATTTTACTCCCATCTGGACTAACGCTAATGTGCCCACGAATTAGACCTTCTTGCCCTTTTAACTCAGCTAGTTTTTTGCCATATTTATTCCACAAGCGGACTGTTTTGTTCTCGTCTGTGATGACAAGCAGTTGGTGATCGCTAGTAAAAAACATACTCCATAAGATACCTGGAGGTGCTTCCCAGCGCTCAAGGTCCTTTGCGCCATAGAAAATATTTTGCAGGGTTTGGCGTACTTGGTCCTGTAGATCATTGCCAGGTAAAAATATCTGCCTAATCTTTGTACTGCTACGGAGGCTATCAATCAAAGCATTTAAGTGTTCATTGGTACGAAAGTTTGCTTCAGCAGATGCTCTAGAGGCATTAACTTGACCTAGTTGGGCGTTTCGCTGTCCAATCAAAGCGGCAATGGTTAACCCACTCAATCCCAGCATAACTGCGATCGCAATCCGCCACTGCCAACTAATATTCTGGCGTTTTTGTAATACGCTTTCCTGCACAAACTCAGCTTCTATTTGGTTCAGCCAATTGTCATTGGAATTGAGTTCTTTATCCAATACATTGAGATAAGGATTTGCAGCCCACAAAAATTGTACGGGTTTCTCTCTCGATTGCCCTTGCTGATTCTGAGTGTGTCGTAACAGTCGAGCCAACTGTGCAGGAATTTTATTTACTAAGTTTTCGACAGTCAAAAGTCGTCGATCTAACCAATCCAAAACCGGATCGGCTTTATCTAAAAGCCCTTTTGGCTTTTCTTTCTCCTTATTTTTGACGCTATTCCATTCCTCTGCCGCCGGAGTTAACCGCCGTTGCAACAGTAAACTTTCTTCCTCCTGTTGCTTCCACGCCAGCAGCTTTTGCCATCCCCGCACCAAAGCATCATGGGCAGGTTCCACGTAGGGACTCCCCTCAGCATCCTCTCCTTTTACCAGTAATCGTGCTTTCGTAAACCGCTCAATTACTTTATTAACAAAAACATCTTTTTCTGGCGGATATTTTAGTTCCGATAACGGGACTCGCCTGCGGGCTAATTCACCTCCCCCAATCGCCACCATCCTTAGCATAACCTGGCGGACAATCCGGGCATAAGCTGGATTTTCTTTAACTAATGTTTCGTACTCTTCATCAGCCCTTTGAGTTAATGATAGGATAACTCCTCCCAAATCTTGATAATCTATTTGTGTCAGCGATCGCTCAATGGTTATCCCCCTGATTTCTGCCTCCCGTTGTCGTTTTAAATACTTGAGATAAAGCTCGCTCAAGGCAAAAGAAAGCAGGGGCAATGCTCCTGGCATATCCGCCACCTCATCGATCAATTGTTCTACCAAATCGTGGGGATCAAAATTCATCACCCGTGCTTCTGCGGGTTTTTCGATCACTTCCCGTAGTTCCCCTCGTGTCATTGCTGGCACTATAAATCGACCACTTTGCCAACGATTTTTCATCTCAGTGTTTCCCCTGTTATAGTCTGTGGGGACAAACTTTAAGCCAGCATCTCTTACTTGGGGTTCAAAGTCAGAGCGGAGGGATAGCACTACCCGTAATTTATCCCGATGGGCATTTATTGCTTTGAGTATCTGTTGGAAGAACTCCTTACGCTCATCCTCATTTTGACAGAGTGTAATAATTTCTTCGCTTTGGTCAATAAACAGCAATAACTTAGAGTTGGGATTATTTTTAGCCCAAACAGTGATACTGTTGGCGAGATTCTGCTGTGGATTTTTGAGTGCTACCTCCTGTAATTGTGCATCTTTCAAAGCATTATTTAACGCTAGCAAGGGAGTCTCACCAGGACGGACGGGTGGCAAAATAGACCATTGCTGTGTAGTTTCCTTCCGCAGTTTAGGAATTAATCCTGCCTTCACCAAACTAGACTTACCGGAACCAGAAGCACCCAAAGCCACTGTTAGGGGATGAGTGTTGACATAATTCTGTAACTTTTCTACCAGTTCAGTTCTTCCGAAAAATAGTTCGCTGTGTTCCTCCTCATAAGATTCCAAACCTCGGTAGGGATTTTTCGAGGCATCCAGAGGGGG
>JAJPJF010000507.1 GCA_021324415.1 Nostocales cyanobacterium Centralia_MAG_434 | reverse complement strand
GTTGCTACGAAATATGATGAATCAATTTGATGGTTACGTTAGATTCGACTCTGGATAAATTTTAAACACAGTTCTTTTTCTCTATCCAGAGTGATGAAAGAGCGTTAAGAACAACACATTCAACCTGAGAAGCAAATAACTCAAACAATCCTGCTAGAGCTTCAGAATCAACTAGCTTTGCTCTCCCTGTTTCGTCTTCAAATACCAGACCTTCATCTCCTGCTCCATGCCCAGAAAAATGAACAATCTGCGGATTAATATCTAGCATTGCTCGCTGAATATCTCTCGGTTGTACTGCCCACTTCTGCTCTAAGATAAACTGATCGCGCTGTCTGGCTCGTTGCAATCCAGCATCGATTTCACGCACTTCCTCATCCAAGCGCAGCCGTTTTGTGTCTTTAGGATTTGCTGCCAAAATCAAGATGGTTTGCCGCATAAGTTAACCTTTAATCATATTCAGTTAACAACTTTATCTAGCGTTGCCGGATTATTTGATGATTTTGCCTAATGTAGAACGAATTTCAATGATTTTAACCCCTAATTCATTCCATATTTATGCAACATTTATCTGATAAAACAACTTATATAGGCATCTCAAATCAATGCCAAGGGAAAGTGTTGGAAAATTCACCCTGATAGCTATACCGATTTCTTCAATCATTCTCATTATTCCGCCGAAGCTTCACCACCATCACTTAGACTCTTCGGATTTCCTCTCAACTTCGCTCCAGATGCAGTTAGCTCATTCGTTCTACCACCACGAAAGTAATGGATAGCGAAAGCCGTACCACCAATAATGGCAGCAGCACCGACAAAAGGTAGTGCTACTGGAGCAAGACTGGCCACAGCAAGACCAAACATTGTCCCTGATGCACTAGCACCAACACCAGCGGCAAGAGCCACAGAACCTGTTGCAGTAGCGTTGGAGCCTACAGCAATTGCCAAAAGCGTACCGCTAGTACCTGCTGTTGCAGAAGCACCTGTAGCAATAGCAACAACGCCAGCTGATACTGCTGCATCTGCTGCTACTGCTGTTGCTGTTGCTACACCCACACCTACTTTTAAAGCTCCTTGTAAACTACTCATTGCTCTTTCCTCGTTAAATAATTGTAGGAGTAAGCTGTTTAGAATTATTTTTAACTCCTAGTGTCTATTTTCAAAAGAGAATTCAGATATTCCTGAAAAATTTCTGTTTTATAGAGTAGCCAGCAAGGCGAAATGATTGACAACTTATGTACACTACTGTATTCAGTAAGCCTAGGACACTAATAGTAAACTAGACAGAATTTTAGATGATCTAAAGGATGAAGAGTAGGAGAGCAGCGATCAGCTTTGCTGCTGGGTAGGCTTGGATCGCACTCCCACAATAGCCAATTCTGCTACAATGGCGTCTATTTTAGACCAGATGCAACAATGCACGAGAAGCCCCAATCAGGAACCATCAACCAGTTGATTCAACAAGTAGTCTATCACTGTCAAACCCGTCACCCAGAAGGCTTGGATAATATTTTTGACACCTTACCTGTAGATATAAACGAGCAGGTATTAGCTGGTGCAATAGCTATTTTATCCAGTGATATTGATGCCCTAAGCTGGTTTTGCGGATATTTGGCTGGAGAGATTAACTACAGCGAGGACAACCATCGTCCTTTTCATCCCATCAGTTTTCTTGCATCCATTCTCATTAACTACAGCGAGGACAACCATCGTCCTTTTCATCCCATCAGTTTTCTTGCATCCATTCTCCTGAAAGCCGGAATGGAGCTGTTTGTTGATTTTACTCCTTATCCTGGCTGTCGTCTCGTTATTGCTAACACTGCAAAGTTTGAATCGTTACCGCAGGAAGTCAAGGATGTGGTACAAGAAGTGTTTAACTTAATTGCAACTCCTGACGAGCAGATGCAACAGATGAATGATGCCCTACTGCAAGAATTGGTGGTTAGTGGGGAGTAGCGCTTTAATACTAAAGAACATACTCACAGCTGCTGTTTCAACCAATCCCCAAGCGTAGATATTCAACTTTAATGCAAGCATCCATCACTATGTTTAGTCCTGCTTTCAAAGCTTTTTGTTCTGCTTGTTGATTTGAGACACCCAATTGTGCCCATACGGTTTTGGCATTAATCGTGATGGCTTCGTCAACAATTTCGCTCAAATACTCACTACGGCGAAAGACATTGACAATATCTACTGGTTGTGGAACCTCGTTAAGGGAAGGATAACTTGGTTGACCATCAATTTCCCTAACATTTGGGTTGACTGGATAGACGATATAACCAACGCTCTTCAAAAACTGAGCGATTTGGTAACTGGTACGTTCTGGTTTATCGGAATGACCCACAACAGCTATGACTGTAGCATTGAGCAAAACATTACGCATAGCCCCGTCATTTCCTGCCAGAGAAGTCATAGGTGTGAATTCCTGTTTGCTGTAGTTAATCTACATCATAGATATCATCATCATCTATTTCAAAGCGATCTAGTCTGATCTCCCGCAAAATGTCTGAGACTTTCCAGCCACTACCACTGGTGTTGGTAAAAGTCATCGAAGCAGGTTGGGAGAGGTCTATTGGTTCTGGTTGTTGTAATTCTTCAGGTAGGCTAATTTCTGCAGTTTGGGTAATCTCCGGTTGAGGGTCATCTTCAATTGGCTTTGCTTGGACTTTTGGGACTGGTTTTGAGATGCTGATGATGGTTTCCTTCATGGGTGGTGTTGCTTTTGTTACTTTTTTTTTAAGGATACATTTTTATAAAACAAGTTCCTATCGTACGCTCTAAGTCAGTATCGTTCTTCTAACATGCTGTAACTTAGATAACTAAATGTGTTGGAGAGGTGTGGTAGGTGATCGCTCTTTTCACAGTGCATGCAGGCGATCGCTTAGAAGCATCAAACATTAGTTTCCCCTTCAAACTTGACACCCAAATCAACGCCCAAAGCTTTTTCAATTCCTCGTAATGTCAAGATTGGTAACTCTTGAACTTTTTCATTTTCAATTCGATTCCAGTGAGGAACACTGATTCCTGCTTCTGCTGCCAACTCAGCAAGAGATTTGTTTGATGCTTGACGATATTGTTTTATCTGCTTGCCCAAACCGGGAAACTCTTTGCTGAAGGTAACTCGCATCAAGACTGATCCCATAAAAATTACCTTTTAAGTATCTCGCTTCATGTTAAGAATTAGCATAACATATCGGGAATTACTTATAAAGTAATACTTATAATGTTAAGATAAAACAACAGAGAAAGGCGATCGCGCCTCGCAAGCATAAATCGCCTTCTCTCGTTAACCTTTCAAACAAAGGATATTCTTATCATGACATATGATGCAACCACCATTCGCGCCGACCAGAGTATACTATAAGGACTGATCATTTAAAGTTGCTTGACTACTCAGATGCTGATTGTGAAAGGATGAGGGAGATTTGTGATCGCATATCTCGGTTAAGTAATTGTGGCAAGTTGGAAGAAGCAGCTTACGTTAACCTGAAGCATTTGGGAGAATTGAAGCGTCCTTATTTGACGCCATTGGAAGAGAAGCTGTTGGGGCTTTTAGAGCAAGACTATGGGATTGTTACTGACTAGCCTAGGTCAGGAGCCTGCGTGTTGTCAACTGATACAATCTTATCTAACCGTATAACAGTGCCATCATATTAAGTATCGAATGGGGCAAGACGTGGAGGATGAGAACTGATGGCGACTGGCTTTTTCAAGGTTGTATTACAGGCTCCTTTAGAAGAGCGCTCGCAGTCCGAGAAGTCGATGTCTTTGGTAATGATGCAACCTCTGCGACGGTTGAGGTGAAGTAAATCGATACTTTTGTTGCGATCGCACTCCCAAAAGTCCCGCAGTGGATAGCGTGTAACAGTGGACGTAAACGTGCAATGGCAAATGTACTGGTGATCGCTCGCTCGTAAACTCAATTCTCCTGTTATCCCACAGCATAGTCACTCATTTCCCGCATAAAAGGAGGATGAAAACCTAGCACAATATCTTGTTTTGGTACGCCCAAAGCAACTAAATCTGCTGCAATATCATGTTCTGTTGAATTATAAAAAATCCAGATTTTCTCGTTGCGAATATCAAGATGTATGACACAATTATGTACCCAGCGCTTATGCTGCCAACCTAGATGCACAATTTGATAGTGATTTCGCTGCGTATCAAAAATAGTCTCAACCTCAATCTCACCATAAGCTGGTTTACTTTCTGCGTAACCCATCAACAATTGCTGTACAATTTGCTGATAATTAGTTAATTTATCCGTCACTCCTTCCATAGTGAAATTTGCTCCAATTCAATATCGTAAACAATTATTTTTACAGAATTTTCTTGCAGCATTGAGGCGGGAAAATCAAGTTGAAAGAAACTGTTATAGATTAGATCGGGTATAGCTAGATAGAGAATGCGCTCAGGTTCTTCACGACGCAATGCAGCTCGATAGTTAATAAACTGCCCCAGTGCTGTATGAAATTCTGAAATTGCCGAAGCACTAGCCAAAAAACTTTTGACTTCCACTGCAATTTTCTCCTCTCCTCGCTCTGCAGCCAGTAATCGTTCTGCTCCCAAGTCAATTTCCATATCTACACCACCTACTTTAATCTGAAGTGGATCGTGAGTTACATTCCACCCATCTTTAGCAAGAGCTGTCTTAACAACTTGATGAAAACGATCCTTAGCCACAACAGACGATTCAATCTAAAGGTGTAATTCCAACCTATCACACCAACTTGTCAAGTGTGATCGCATTTACAACGGCAACTCTAGCTGCCCTGGGGAAGTGTTCGACCGTCCTCTTGCATGTCGCTTGATGTGGCATGGACTACAAAGAGCTATCAGGTTCTCTCTGCGATTATCCTCGGGTGTGAAATTGGAATGATGAACCGCTAGCGTGAGCATCGTCCACTCTTTTCGTAACATCCCTTGTGGCTTTTCCCCAGGACGCAAGCATTGTTGTCCACAATGTTGGCATTTCCATCCTGCGGATTCTTTTACTTGCCGTGCTATCTCCTGCCAGTTGTCTGCATAGCGCTGTTTGTAGATCGGCATTTTTTTAGTACTAGAAGAAGTCAAGCAATTTGGTGTATATATTGTACAGCAAAGGTGTTCATCATGCCACACAAGAACATAGACATTAGTATTGCTTTAGCAGTACATATGTACTAAAATAACAGAGCAGACATCAATTCTCAAGAATTGCGTTTACACACAAGAGAAATTCCTGACAGGTTAAAGAGAATCTCCTCTTTAGCCTTTTTTGCCATGTTTGGTGACTACTCTAATTCCAAAACTAATAAAAAAGCCCGGTGCATAAAAGCAACCAGGCTGATAAATATTAAGGACAACTAATTGCTAGTAACAACCACTTAAGCAGAAGCTTGTTCTAAATTAACCTTGACGACCTTGTTCTTTTCTTGTTGAGTCTTGGGCAATGTCAGATTAAGGATACCGTCTTTGTATTCTGCTGTAACGTTGGTGTTTTCAATCCGAGCAGAGAGAGGAATGACACGTTGGAATTTACCATAGTGGAATTCAGTGACAGTCCGACCATTGTCTTCTGTTTTCTTCTCAGATTTGCGTTCCCCACTGATAGCCACAGCGTTTTCTGTAACTTGTATATCCAGGTCTTTGGCTTCAATACCTGG
>JAJPJF010000371.1 GCA_021324415.1 Nostocales cyanobacterium Centralia_MAG_434 | reverse complement strand
TGTGGCAGACAATTGTTTGGTTTGAGAGTATTTCATCTTTAACTCAGTAATTATACTTAAAAACTCAAACCTGGTATTATATCACAAAAAACTTTTGCAAGAGATCTCCTTTATTTCCAAACCGCTATTTAAACTAAACTGTTTAGTTTGCACAAGGTGACAGCTTCGCCAGCTCTTCCCCATGTTGGTAATCCGACGCGAGCAACAGCACGCCCTACTGCTGAATTAATTCTTGCTGCATTTAAAGAGATTACACTGCTATTGATTGAGGTGAAAAACGAAGTTTACGCTCACTTGACGGCTCTTTCACCTTTGCAGAAGCGTATTCTTGTTTTACTCAGCTTTCCCATCAGTATTTACACTCAACTTGATGGTCAATCTTTTACTCCTGAGTAGCCTTTCTTCTAACTCCCAAAAAAATAGGCGAACCGGGAGTTATAATTTTAACTTATGCTTATTGTGATTATTATTACTTTCTTATCCGTACTTCCGCTCTTGGCGATCACCCTTTGGAAAAACTTTTCGATTTACTGACTTTACAGTTGAGGTTGTGGGGACTAGAGTACCAGCTTCAGAAGGGGGCTTGTGACATTTTGCCTGATCTGTCAATTAACAAATTAAATAGGCAAAAAGTGCAGTTAGGGTGAAAAAAGGTGGAGGGGGTGTCGCGTCTAGTGATAATTACGTTCGGAGTGCGGTGAGGGAGAAAAACTGAAGGTAAACAGCGATCGCCTAATAGCCCCAGGAAAGTATTACGGACACAAAATATTTATTGCCCTTTGTGGGTAGCCACGAGTTGCAGTAGCCTGAGACTCTGCCTGAGTTTAGCAAGGTTACCTTGATCCCTGTTTGTTTTTCTAAGTGATTACCAATTTCAACGAATTGGAAAAGGCGATTGGGCTCTCGCAAGGGCAGCTGTCGCTGATTGGCCAAGGGGCACCGCCTTTCTGGCGATTGGGCAAAGCCCACCAGCAAAGCTGATCGCTATTAAGGGTAGAGTCAGAATACTTAGCAGTTCTCAGGCAAGTCCCATGATCTGCGGCTAGACATACTACAAGAGGGAAAAACCAGAAAGATTTTCACCTCAGTACAAAAAGGCACATTCGTATAAAAAAGTTTTACACCCCCCCCTCTTTATTTCAGTATTCAATATATATATGGGGGGGTATTTTGCAATAAGCCTGAATCCTTCGCAATAAGCTGACTACCTACTTTTGTAGTATTTGTGTAGTACAAGAGGAATGGCCTAGTAAACTAATGAGTAAATATGCTTAAGTCGTGTTGCTATGGGTCTTTGCTATTTGGATCAATGCTAATGTTCTAGATTTGTTTTTTTCTCGTGCCGAGCACCATGTTGAAAACGAGGCCAGCCTCTCCAACCACAAATCTGTAACATCACCGGTCTCTTAGAAATAATGCTAAAAAATGAGTAGAAATTAAGGTATCAAACTAAGATTTATATTGATGTTTCAGGAAAAAAATAAATGTTCAACACAAAGACGAGGCAATCGCTAGCCCAAAAACAAGGTTTTCTTCCACGGTTTTCGCCATAATTTTCATTTTATAGGTAGATTGACAAATGCATTATGACTTTAACCTGTCACAAATGCTCTCCTATTAGTTGGCATTGAAGCATAAAAGCTGCATAAGTTACTTTAGTTTGTACTTATATAAATAGTTTGAGTGATTTAAAACAAAAATAATTGCCTCTATCTTAAGATAGATATCTTATATTTTTAGTCTCTTTAGGTAGATTTTTAATAACCAGTTATGCAAATATATTATTGTTAGTTCATAAATGAAATTGAAAATGTAGCTGTTGCTGCTATTCCTCAGCTTTATCAACAGGTCGCGACGAGGATTACCTGAGCAGAAATACCAACAGCAACTCCTAGACAATCTTAAGAAAAAAGCTCATACTCTCTGTCTTGAACTTGTCCCCATTTCTCCAGAACCGCAAAAAGCCCTATCCTCTCCAACCCTTGCTACATGAGCCTCACGTACAGTATTTCTTCAGGAAGGGATATGAATAAGTCTATGTTCACACAATTCACGAATATAAAGTAATTTAACAAGAAATATGATCTTAATAAGAATTGTCAATTTAATTTCATTGGCGGCAATTGAAATTGCTATGGTATTTGTTACTCCTTCTATAGCTAGTCCAGAAAGTTTACAGGGTATGCTCAATGAATTAGGAAAAAGAGAAACAGGGCTATCAATTGGAGATCCAGATCAGTATACCTGTGAGAATTCCCAAGGTAATATAGGGAAGTACCAATTTGGAGAAGCCCTATTGTATAGACTTGGCTATTTTCACCCTTATGGTTCATTCTATAATGGACCCGGTTCCGGTGTTAACAAGAATTATTGGAGAGGTACATGGGGAAAAGGAATCAAGAATAAACAAGGATTTATGGTTCCTCTAGTTCAAGAAACAGCGATTCGGGAAGCTTTCATATTAAACTTTAATAGTATTAACGAGCAGCTAAGAAAAAAAACAAGAAAAACAATATACTATTTTATTAACCCAAGAGAGGGAATTACCCTTTCTGGTATTTTAGCAGGGGCCCATTTAGTAGGAGATGTAGGGGTAACAGAATTTCTAGTCGCAAATCAAGTAAGAAAGGATGAAAATAAAACAGACGTGACTACATATATTAACGAGTTTGCCAAATACGAATTTCAGGAAACGGATCTTCATTTTCTTGTAAAATCTAAAATAGGACAAAAAATAAAGCATACTGAAAAGCAGAAGAAAGCTTGTAACTTGCAGCAATAAAAAATTATAACAAGGACGAAGATGCTTTCCGCATGGCGGCTTTCTCTCTGACTCATAGCCACTCTGCTAGTGGTGCATTTTATCGCCGCTTACGTTCTCGCTTAGGCGCACCTAAAGCAATAACTGCTACTGCACACGCTCCTAGCTCGTTTGTTCTACTGAATCTGGACAACTACTGGAGAATATTCTGATCCTAGTTATGGATTACTATCAGCAAAAATACCAATAACTGATTGTTAAAAACCTCCGTCAAAAAGCTCAGGCGCTTGGTTTGGAACTTATTCCTATTTAGGGTATTTTTAGCCTTTACAAGTGGGGCAAAAAGTTTCTCAGAAGAGGGTTAACTCACAATATCTATCCCAATTTCGTTAGTTAAATTTCATTTTATGCGCGCATCCACACAAAGATGGCGATCACTCTCAGTAAGAGTGAGGTTAGTCTTGAAATAGTTGGCTACCCAATCGCAACCGTAGTTCAGTGGATCTAAATTTAGGACATGATTTTTATTCCACAAAATTACTGTTTTGTCATCACTTGCAGAAGCAATCATCTTACCATTAGGACTAAAAGTTACCTGTCTTACTCCCTGGCTGTGTCTTCTTAGAGTTCCAAGCAGTGTTCCATCAATTTTCCAGAGTTTGACAGTTTTATCCCAGCCTGCTGAAGCAATTGTCTTACCATCAGGGCTAAAAGATACTCCTAAAACTCCATCATCATGCCCTTTTATAGTTAAAACTGGATTGCCATCAATTTTCCAGAGTTTGATAGTTTTGTCCCAACTTGCCGAAGCAATAGTCTGTCCATCAGGGCTAAAAGATACCCCTAGTACAGCATTACTATGACCTTTCAGAGTCTTAAACAAGGTACCATCAATTTTCCAGAGTTTGACAGTTTTATCCAAGCTTGTAGAGGCAATTATCTGTCCATTTGGGCTGAAGGCAACTCCTCTAACTTGAGCGTTATGCCCACTTAGAGTTTTCAGTAGAGTCCCATTAATTTTCCAGAGTTTGACAGTTTTATCTTCACTTGCAGAGGCAATTATCTGTCCATCTGGGCTGAAGGCAACTCCCCAAACAGCACCATTATGCCCACTTAGAGTTTTTAGTAAAGTTCCATCCGAATTCCAGAGCTTTATAGTTCTGTCATCACTTGCAGAGGCAATAGTCTGTCCATCAGGGCTAAAATCTACTGCTAAAACTCCACGGCTATGACCTCTTAAAGTGTTAAGCAAAGTGCCATCTAACTTCCAGAGTTTGACAGTTTTATCGTCAGAAGCTGAAGCAATCAATTGACTATTAGGACTAAAACGTACTCCGATTACCGCATCATCATGCCCTCGTAGGAAACTCAGCAAATTGTTGTTGAGCTTCCAGAATTTAATGTGCATGTCTTCACTGGCTGAAGCGAGAGTTTTCCCATCAGGACTAAAAGCAACACTTCTAACTCTATCACGATGACCAGTAAGAGTAAGCAGTAGTGTACCATTGCTGTCCCAGAGTTTGATAGTTTTATCCTTACCAGCTGAAGCAATAGTCCGTCCATCGGGACTAAAAACAACTGACTCAACTGAACTGCTATGTCCTTTAAGGGTTTTTAGTAAAGTACCATCAATTTTCCAGATTTTGATAGTAGCATCGTCACTAGCTGAAGCAATAGTCCGTCCATCGGGATTAAAAACAACTGACTCAACTGAACTACTATGTCCTTTAAGGGTTTTTAGTAAAGTACCATCAATTTTCCAGATTTTGATAGTAGCATCGTCACCAGCCGAAGCAATAGTCTGTCCATTAGGGCTAAAAGTAACTGACCTCACTGGGCGACTATGTCCTTTAAAAGTTCTTAGTAAAGTACCATCAATTTTCCAAAGTTTGATAGTTGTGTCCTCTCCAGCCGAAGCAATAGTTTGTCCATTAGGACTAAAAACTACGGACCACACTGGACCACGATGTCCGTTAAAGGTTCTTAGTAAAGTACCATCAATTTTCCAAAGTTTGATAGTTGTGTCCTCTCCAGCCGAAGCAATAGTTTGTCCATTAGGACTAAAAACTACGGACCACACTGAACCACGATGTTCGTTAAAGGTTCTTAGTAAAGTACCATCAATTTTCCAAAGTTTGATAGTGCTGTCACCACTTGCCGAAGCAATAATTTGTCCATCAGAACTAAATGTCACTGACCAAACTGCATTGCTATGACCTGACAGTCTGTTGTATTCAATCACTTTATAAAGTGCTCGCTCTAACTCCTCATTCACTTGATTCTGGATATATGGATTTGCCCAGAATAATTCTTGCAATTTTCGCTTGGCTCTGATTTCTTCTGTGAGCGCATCAAATATTTGATCTGATGTGAAGTATGTTTTTGCAGATGCAATGATAGCTTGGATCTCACTGTTTTTAGCTTGCCACGCAGACCGAACTGATACAATTGACAAAACTGCTAATATCAATCCAGCAACCAGTGAGCCAGCTAATGCCAATTTTAAAAATTTATTCAACCGTTCCTCAGTAAGTTTTCTCTGCGTTTCAGCTAATTTCAGTTTTTCAATTAAACCAGATGTCTCTTGTTGACGAATAAAAGCTACAAGGTAGTCATGAATTAATTGGTAACGAGGAGTTGGTAGTTCCTGGATTAAAACTACTAAACCTGATAATACAAAAATATTTAATACTAGATCTAATTTTTCAACTTCTTCTGCTAATTCAGATGTTAATCCCTTTAAATATCCTTCTAACTCAGGGCGAGTCTTGGGAGGACGAGTATTATTTTCATCTGTTAAGAAATACAAGACAAGTTGAGCAATACGCTTATTTTCATTACCACAATCTTCTATTACTTCTTCCAAATATCTTTGGACTAATACTTCCTTAGGACCACGTTCCTGATATTGTGTCAATGTTGTAATATTCTCTGTCTGAAGTTGTGCTCCCACTACTTGCATCTCAATTGGACGTATTTCATTTAATTCAGACTTCAAATCTTGTACTAATTGCTCAATCAACTGCTCCTCTAAATTTAATCGAGCTTTTCTTGTTAAAATATTAATGACTGTTTTAGTATCTTCTATTGAAAAATTACCTAAATAAAAAATAATATCTTTATCCAATATATTTTTATTAATTACATCTAAGTCTACAAAACGATTACATTCCAATAAGTAATGGATGTAGTCTTCTCGTAATGATAAGATAATCTTTACATATGGTATTTCAAGGCATTGTTTCAAAAAGTTATAAAAGACTTGTCGTTGATGAGGTTTTTTACAAATAAAAAAGAACTCTTCAAATTGGTCGAAAATTAAAATATTCAATAAGTTATGCTCAACATTTTCCCTGAAACATTCGACAATAGCATCTGTTGAATCAAAACTTGAGTTTAACCTTCTGCCTCGAATGTTCTCAATAGATTGAGTTAAAGCTCTACTATGAGCTTCTACCCAATCAGTATAGACTAGCTGGTATACAAGTAAAACATCACGAGTTCCAATTGATTTATTTTTTAAAGCAGGAATTAATCCTGCTTGCAAAATAGAACTTTTACCAACACCAGACTGTCCATAGATAATGGTTAATTTATGGTCGATACGACCGATTCGCTCAATTAAATGTTCTACATCTTGCTGTCTTCCAGAAGCCGTAATTTCTTCAGGAATTGCCTCTTGTAATTCCTGTAATGCGAATATAGGGTTAGATATTGATTGTCTTGAGCGCAAGCGATCTGCACCAATAAAAGCGCGTAAACCAAACTGTTGTTCAATTGAGCGTTGCTCTTGTTTAATCTTAAACGCTGTTAAATATTGACGTTGTTTAAAGTAATTCTTTTGTAAAGTCTCCAGAATCAAGATATAAAGCTGGGGATCATACTGAGCTTTGGTTACTACCTTAGCACGTTCTAAAGTATTAATAGATTCTTCTAACTTTTCAAGGGCTCGTTGAGCTTTCGCTAAAGATAATAAATACCAACCCTGATGATACGAAAATGCCCAGTCTAAACTAGCCCTTTGCTCTACTGAAGACAATATAAAATTATCTGATTGTGCATTTGTTAGAAATTGGAGAGCTTGTTGGGACAACTCCTGAGCTTCCGTCCACGCTGACTTTGCTAAAGCAACCTCAGCAAGAAAACCATATGCTCGCGCTAGTCTAAGCTGATCGGGATAGGTTTGATGGAAAACCAATGCTCGTTTAGCAATGATCTCTAACTCATCCCACTGCTCTAGGCGTTTTAAAATTTCCCCCGAAGCATTGATAAACTTAGCTACTAATTCTGGGCGTTTAGCATGCTCAAAAATTTCATCACGTTGTTGAGAATAATATTTTGCTCGATTATAAAATTCATTTCTCCTATCTGAATGCTTCTGAGCTTCTGCATACCACCATAATGACAGACAGTAGAATAAACACCCTTGTCTTTCTATCAACTTTTGATTTGAAATTTCGGATTCCTGACTCCTTTGTTGCTGCTGCAAAAAAGCTAAACTCTGCTCAAAATGTTGTCTAGATTTTTCTGGTGAGCTATTAAGAGCTCGACCAAAAAGAAATTCCACACTACTTTTTAATTCTAAATCTAAATTACAATCACGATTTTGCAAATCTTTCCATGCTGACTCCAATTCTGCGCGAATTGGGGAACCAATATTCAAATTAAAAGTTGTGTTGTTAATAAATATACTTGCACCTGTATCTAAAATTTTGTTAAAAATCCCATCAGCAGTTTGCTTGATAAAACTAATTAAGTTGTTGGTAGAATTTACAAATTCAACACCAGTAGACCAACTGTAGAAATCTGGTGCTAACCGAATTAGCTGTTGTGATACATCATCTGTAATCCACCAAACCATCGGGAAGTTAAAATTTTTACGAAATTCTTCCCTAACCTGGTTAGCACCTGTTAAGAGTTGATCGAGATTAATGATGGAATCTAAACCATATAGCATTAATGCCTGAGGCTGATCCCCGTTCAGTTCTGTTTGGATAGTCGTGTAGAGAGTCTTGATAGAACTATCTAGAAATATTTCTCGAATTTCAACTGAACAGAGCGTTCGTAAGCTCGTCACTAAGTTAGACCGCAAACTAGCATAGTTACATCGTGCTAAAATCAGAGCGAACTGTTCACTATTCCACTCAATTGCCCTTACCAGCTCTTGTAATGAGTTCCGGTTTGTCTCATCTTCAACATCTCTGTTATGATATCCATTCGTCATGAATTTAATTTTTCCGATTCTGCCAATATAGGGTTCACTTCAAACCAAGACCCATTATAATCACGATACTCATATACAAACATACTACGAATTAAAGTTTGGTAGCCATCATTACCACTAACTTGCCGCCGCTCTTGCACATAACGTAACAAAGCCCACTCATTATCTGTAATTGCAAAAATCATTTGATTACGGCGGTATCTAATTACATTTTCTAATTCCTGATAGGAAAGAGGTAGTTCTCGGTGTTTTTTAATCCAATCATTTAGGAGCCTTAGTAACTCTCTTACATGACCTCCACTAATTCGACACAAATAATCTAGGCTCTGCTCTGAATCAAAAATTTCTTTAACCAAGGTTAATCGCTGCTGTGGTTTCAAATTTGGAAATGCTCTTGCCAAAACCATCTGTCGCAATAGAGCCATTCCTTCAGAGCATTCACTACCATCCCGTAATTTCACTGGTACCATTGGCAATACTTTCGGGTCTACTCCAAATCGACTTGTCAACCGATTCAAATCATTTGAGAATAATAACCCAAGTGGCATTGTATAAATTACATGACACTTTAGTTGCCGCAATTGTTCACCCCGATCTATAAATAGATATTCTTGTTGAGGGCGACCCCATGGCTTATTACGATTTTCTACTCGGTCAAGATTATCAACGATTACTACTAATCCTTTTTTCCTGTACTGTTTCAGTCTCTCTTTGGCTGATTGTAGCAAATCCTGGTTTATTGCTTCTATTATCTTTGTAGTTCTTGGCTCCAGATATTCCCTTAATTTATTGCGAAGCTCAGGGCTATTTTTAGTTTTAGCGGTAATCTTACCAATACCCAAAGGAATAGATGCTTCAGCGGAAAGCTCTATTTCTGTCTGTAAAAGCTTAGCAATATCTCTTAGAATATTTTTTAAATTTTTAAATTCGTCAATTCCTACTTGGCTCAAGTGATTCAAACTATCACTTACCCTACGCGCAATGGCTAACAAGATATCACCAATATCAACATCACCCATTTCTAAGTCTGTAGAAGATTCAAAATATACTACATGAAACTCTTCGTCTTCCAAATCAGCTTTCAATCTCAGCAATTCTGTAGACTTGCCACAACCAATATGCCCTGTAAACAGGGCACATGTAGGCTCATCAGGTGAGAAAAATGTAATGTTATTTTTCAACTCTTCAATAATTTTGCCACCCCGCACTAATGAAAAGTCAATGTAATATTTCTGATCTTCCTCATTTTCTGTATCTAAAGTTCTGCTAGGATTAGTAGCTCGAAAAAAGCTTTTAATATTTAGGTTCATAACTGTTTACAGTCCCTTTTTATATTCAGAGGATATATGATGTGTCATTCGGCCTTCATGCGAGTGCAGTAGAAGTTATTACCCATGCTCACACCCAACAATTTGGTAAAACGCTGGTACATTTCTACCCGGCTGTTGACTTGAGGAGGTGTCGGCTTGTTGCATTCAATGTAGCCGTTGATAATGTTAATAATCATGCCAAAACCAGGAGCCCACCTCTTACTCACCTGTTCGGGAGTGGGATTCCAGCGACCACTCATAACATCATGACAAGAAGGCTTTGGTAAGTGGGGAGTCATCCAGAACCACAGAGCAGTTTGGAAGGCAATTACACCATTAGATATGACAAGGTCTGGGTTGTTAAGCAGATTCAGTCCTAAAGCTTTACCTGCTGCGCCGTAGTTGAAGTTCCAAGATAGCTGTATGGGACCGCGACCGTGATAAGTGCGACCAGGCACGCACGGATAGGCAGTGTTATTAGGATCGCAGTATTTAGGCCAATTCTCTTTGTTTACCTCTTGGAGGTAAACTAGACCCGAGGTTTCGTGAGCAATATTTGCCAGAAACGCAGCTGCTTCGCGTTTGCAATGCTCGTCCGAACCCTCGTTGCAAAATTTCGGGAAGTACTCAACTGCCCTCACCAAGCTGTCGTATGTGTATAGAGGGTTACGCTGAGGGAAAGTGGTCTCGTATATCTGACGTGATACAATTCTGGCGAAGGCGTTATAAGTCCGTTTCTGTAGTTGAGGTGCCGCAGGTGGAATACCTGAAGCTGCGGTGATTCCTAGTGTAAAAAGACCTGTGTTAATGATCTTGCGTCGTGTCCAGTTCACTCTAATTTGCCTCTTGCACATACACTTGTATTAACTTCTTTTCAAAACAGAATTAGCATAGTCACACCTAACGCTCTTTCATCACTCTGGATAGAGAAAAAGAACTGTGTTTAAAATTTATCCAGAGTCGAATCTAACGTAACCATCAAATTGATTCATCATATTTCGTAGCAAC